>DATJEM010000406.1:0-4054 GCA_035496615.1 Leptolyngbya sp. | reverse complement strand
CTGACGATAATAATTCATCGCGGCTGCGATCGCGCCTGGTTTTTGCAGTGCGGTTTGATACTTTTGAATCTGCTCTTGAGCAAATGCGCCTTTCCGTACTGCTTGCTCTTGAAACATATTTTGCACAAAAGCTTTCAAATTCGATTGAATCAGCCACTCAGGTAAGTTAGGAACTTGAAACGCCAAGACGTACCAACTGCGGCGAAACTGATCGAAGTTGCTGAGTAAGTCTTTCGCAAAACGCTGCGGATGCGGAGCGCTGAGTAACGCTAAACGATCGAGCGAGTTGGGAAATTTTTGAGCCAAGCGCCACGCGATCGCCCCCCCTAAATCGTGTCCAACGACATGAGCGCGATCGTAGCCCAATCGATCGATCAAACTGCGAATATCAGCACTTAATGTATCCAGGTCGTAACCACTTTCCGGCTTCTCGGAATCGTTGTAGCCTCGAAGATCAGGAACAACGACTTTGAAGTGTCGTGCTAATGCCGGAATCTGATATCGCCACGAATACCAAAACTCAGGGAATCCATGCAACAGGAGAACGAGATCGCCCTCTCCTTGGGTCACGTAATGCAATCGGACTTGGTTCGCTTCGACGAACTGATGCTGCCAGGTTGAATCAGAAACGGTCATGATCCTCTTTTCAACAGCCGCAGAATGCAACACAAATCTCTCTATCACAAGATTTGCCCGCATGAGGAGCATCGGGCTGTGCGATCGAATGCACCTCGCTTTCTGCTCAATTATCTCACTGAAAACGTCCCAACCGAGATACGGGGATCACGGAATTAACCCTACCGTAAGCTTTCGGCTGGAGCCATCGGCTGGTAATCCGACGGTTTGATTTGATACTTCACCAGATTGGCTAACTCTTGAAGCTGGCTGATTGCTTCTGCGCCCTCAAGCTTCATCAATTCTCGATCGTCCCGCATTTCCGTCCAGGTAATCCCATAATCGGACACCAGGAACCGAATCAAATGGTTGTCAGTGAGACTCACCATGAACGAAGCGCTATTCATCTGACCGCCACAGGTATAACAGGATGCTAGATAGCCCCGGTTTTCCAGTACGGTTGCCAATGCTTGGAGGTTCATTACCAAGTCTTGGACAAACTGACGGTGTTGCTCTGCTAGTCTTAAGAACACAATTGCCCTCCATTCACCACGATTAATTCTAAACTTCTTTTAAGAATTCACCGATTATTTCTTTGATATCATACCGCGATCGCGGATGCGAACGGTGTAAGCGGGGCTAATAGGCTACTGATTTACTAATCGCCATGTTAGGGGACTGAGTTAGAAATCAAAGTAGCGATCGCAACAAGTCTAGAAAAGCAGTTCGTTATTCACCTTTCGTACCAATCTCTTTGCATAAAGATTTGCATAAAGATTGAATCTTGCAGCGGCGAATCGCTTGAGAAATCGGTGTCTATCTTATTGAAGCTATGCACATTCTAGAGAGTGAATCAGGAAAATGGGAAAGATTGATCGGTAGATTTCATCCGCTCCATACATCACCTTTCTGCCAACAATAAAGGGAATCAATTGATCCCCTTTATCAATCGAATTAATTCAGCTTTTTAAGCAAAAATTGTGTTAATCCACCTGCCACCAACCCGCCGCAGGACCCACAAATCGCACCACAATCCAAGAGCCTACCAACAGCGCAATCCCAAGCCATGCACCCGTTGAAGTCCAGCTCATGAATTTTTGCGTTTGGGTTTTGGTGACCGGAAACCAGGGCGCGATCGTAGGTTCTTTGCCGTAGTCTTCACCCATCGCTTCTTTCCGACGTTTTGCTTCTCCCATAAGTTTTTATGCTGTCTAGAGGTGATAATCCTGATAATACCGCGTTTCTCTAATCCCCTACATTGCTAAACAGAGTAGCGTCAAGATAATTAATGCGGGCAAAGGGACTGAGTGCGGTCAAAACTTGAGTGCCGTAGCTGCGATGTAGAACCCGACTATCGAGCAGGGCAACGACTCCTTGAGATTCTCGAACTGGAGAAACGGCGCGTTGGAGTTCGCTTAAAGCGGCAGGCAATAAATACAGGCGAAACCAATCTTGACGATGTTGTTTGTAGTGAGCGACCCGCCCCGCTACCAGTGGATGTTCAAGAGAAGGGATGGGTAACGTCGCGATCGCTAAAATTTGGGGCGCAGGCAAAACGCTCTGGTGTTCTCGCCAAAATTCCCAGCCTGTGATCAAAATTCCGTTTTCTTCTAAACAAGTCCGCTCAACTTGAACTCTCGAACCAAATTCTGCCGCCAAGATTGATCCCACTTGGGCTTTGAGCGGTGTATCTCCGACGAGAATCACGCAAAAGCCTTGAACTGAGAGGCTCAAGAGCGATCGTAGTTCTCGTAATAATGCTCCCTGAAATTGCGGTGTGTTGGGCAATGGAATGCCTTCGGGCTGATAAAGCTGAACCAGATCTTCTTGCCGATCGAGCGCAAATTTCAAACGAGTTAAATCATCATCTAGCCCAACTGAAGCCCGGTAAATCGTGGCATCGGTATCGAGGTCGAGCGATCCTCCGATCAAAACAGTAGGCTGCTGTAACCAAATTGGCGCGAGAGCAGAAGCGACTTCGATCGGGGCGCAGTGCAGGAAAAATTGTCCGGCTTGACGAGCGATCGTCACCCAAGTTAAACGATCGGCTTGATCAAATTGAGCGAAAAATTTCGTCCAGTTCGACGGCAAAGATTCGGTCAATCGTAGCTGAAGCTCTGTGAGGATATCGCGTTCAGCCTGATCGACGAGATAGCATTCGTAGGGGTTTGCCGGATGCTGAAAGATCGATCGAATCAGTTGAATTCGGGTATCTCGAATCAGTTCGACGTGAGCCGGACAGGCTAACATCAGCGCTTCCCAATCGGTAGATTCGAGATCAAGCGTGAGTTGATTGCGTGTCCAAGCTTCGAGATCGTCTACCCCATCGAGGATCGTGGGGATGCCGTCGGGAAATCTGCCGTCGTGATTTAAGCGATCGCTCAACCAAGCCTGCGGAGTCGTGATCAAAATGCCTTTGTAGTCGGAAGAAAGCCAGCGATCGCCTGTCTGAATGGGTTTTGGATAAGTGATCCACTGTCTCAATCGCGGAATTTCTACTCTCAAGATCCGCTGCTGAATCATTTCGGGCACCACCAGAATCACAGGCTCATGCCACATCAAAATCGGCACAAGATAGCTCAAGCGGTAACGCCCCTGGAGATCCGAAGGTGCGCCTGTTTGGATCAATGCGCTCCGACCGATCCGAAGCGCCCGCGCCACCAATCGCGCCATCGTCAAATGGTGTGACCAGTACAGTTCGCCTTGCTCTCGGAGAAAGGCACGCAGTTGTTGATGGACTTCTACCTCAATCACAGGGTCACTCAGTTGCGGAACTAAATCATTATTTTGACACACTCATAAAAAACCCTGCGGCAAGTTATTTCACCGCAGGAATTTTAAGGTTGAGAAATCGGATTACCGCCTTCTGCCGCTGCCGAACGATCTCGATCGAGAGCCGCTACTTCCAAAACCACTTGGACGATTCACGCGGCTAGGGGTGGATTGATTCGATCGACGTAACGTGCTGCTACCAAATCCCGATCCGCTGGGTCTACCGCTATTGGTTGCGGGACGACGAATGGTAGGGCGGGTCAGACTCGGTGATCCAATTCTTCCCGTTGAGCGGAACACTTGGCGATTGCGTTCTGCGATCGGAGGCGCTTGGTACCGCTGCTGATAGCGATTTACTGCCTGACTGTGAGAAGCCCCATAGCCGCCAAATCCGGTGAGTGGTCTTCCAGAACTGTAGATCGGAGGCACGTAGTATTGAGGACGGAATAAAAGGCTACCGATCGCTTGACCCGCTACTGCACCCGCGAACGGTGCCCAGAAATTCGGCTCTTGTCGAACCACAACCGTTTCAGTTCGCCCAGTTTGTGGATTTGTCACGTTCTCGGTGACATTGTGAACATATTCAATTTTGAAATCTTCGGGAATGTGCAGCGAGACTTGCCCGTTCTCGGATTTGAGATAGGCTTTCTGACCCGCTTTCACTTCA
>DATJEM010000405.1:0-5757 GCA_035496615.1 Leptolyngbya sp. | reverse complement strand
TGCGATCGTTTTTCCATCTGGACTAAAGGCGAGATCATTAATGCCTTTGGTGCTTTCAGCGGTACGAACACTTTGTGCAGCACCGCTCCCGTGGCTTCCGAGTAAAATCGGATTCTGGCTATCGGGATACCAAAGATAAACTTTGTTCGTCGTCGTTCCCGCTGCAAGGATTCGATTATCGGGGCTGAACCGAATGACGCTCGCGATCGCGTTATGTCCTTTGAATGTATCGAGAATTCTACCCGTTGCGACCGTCCAAAGTTTGATGGTTTGATCGGCGCTGCCGGACGCGAGAACTGCACTATCCGATCGAAAACTCAGTGCAGTGATCGCTTGGGTATGAGCCGACAAGGTTTGGATCAGAATCCCTTTTTCAACATCCCAAAGCTTAATCGTTTTATCAACGCTGCCAGAAGCAAGACGTTTGCCATCGGGACTAAATACAAGTTGTGTGATTGCGCCTTGATGTCCTTTAAATGCGGTTCCTCGCGGCTTGAATGTGTCGCCCTGACGCTGCCAGAGTTGAATGGAGTGATCCGGGGCTGAAACCGCAAACGTTTTTTGATCAGGGCTGATCGTGGCATTAGACAACGAAGCTCCAATCATGGATGTGGGTGAGCTAGCACCTTCGATCGCTTGCTGCAAAGTCGCGATCGTACTTACTCTCAGGCTTTCGGGCACAAAGTTCCACGGTTGATCGATTTGCTGAAGCTTGCGTCCAGCCTCGATCGCGGTGCTGAACGCTCCGGGTTGATTTGCCTCAAATTGTGACGCTGCTGCGCTTGACAATTGCTGTACCGCATGGATCTGGCTGTTGCGATACTGATAGAATCCGACACCTGCAACCCCCACTGCAACAACTCCTAAGATTTTTAGCCCCGTATTGATTTGCTGGCGAGTTTGGGGTTTTTGAGCTTGCTCGATCGTCGATTGAGTCAGAGTGCGCGTAGAGCGATCGAGCCGCTGTGCTGCTTCAGTTGCGAGATGATTGGCTCTCGAAGTGTGCTGTCGATATAAAGCTTGACCAGAATTTGCAGAGTGGTGAACCGATCGATTGAGATGGTGAAGCTTTATTGTGAGAGTCTGCCGAAGTTGAGCGATGAAGTGTTGTGATTGTCTGTGTTGCGCGATCGCAAACTCTCCAGCCGTTTGTTTAGCCTGCGTGATCGTGATGGCTGCCTGCTGTAGTTGCTGATTTGTGCTGCGCCGAAAGCGTTGAAGCTGGCGTTTGATTTGACGCTGTGTTCTGCTGCGATCGCGGGGCGCAGGTCGAACAGGTTCGGGAACAGCGACAGGGGATTGAATCGATCGTTCAACAATCGGTTCAGAAATCGGTTCAACGATCGGTTCGGAAATCGGTTCAGAAACAATCGGCTGAATGGGCGGAACTACAGACTCGACTTTTGGAACAGTAGGCTTCGCGGGTTCAGGAACCCCTTTCTGGACGATCGGCTTAATATCCGAGACAGTAGGCTGAACGGGCGGGGAAACGACTTTTTGAACCGTTGGAACAATCGGTTGGATCTCTACAACAATCGGTTTAACTGGCTCAGAAATAGCTTCCTGAACAATGGGAACGACCGGTTCGACTTTCGGAACAACGGGCTTGATGGGTTCAGAAACGACAGGCTTAACGGGTTGCGAAACGATTTCCTGAATCGCTGGACTGCTCGGTTTAATCTCTGGAACGATCGGTTTAACTGGCTCAGAAATAGCTTTCTGAACGATGGGAACGACCGGTTCGACTTTCGGAATAATGGGCTGAGGCGGTGGCGAAATAACGTCCTGCACGATCGGTTTGATCTCTGATGGCTCAATTGATGGCTCAGAAACCTTTTGAATCGGTTCAGTCGTAATACTCTCAGGCTCCGGTTTGCGAAGTGATGCAGAGCGATCGAGCGGAGGTTGAATATTTGTCGCTTTGATATTCGGAAACAGTAGCTCTAACGGATCAGTCGGTTTGATGCCGATCACAGTTTGCGTTTGGGCGTGACTGATCGCGGTTGGCGTTTGTGAAATTGCTTTTGGCGTGTTATCTTCCGTATCGCGATGCAGCCACTCTAGCTGTTGATTTGTGCGATCGATATATTGCACAGTCCGATCGCGAACGAAATTTGCCAATACTGAAGCTGTGACAATTCCTTGAGGACTCGCAGCGGCTCCCCGCAGTCCTTCGATCAAAAAGTGACTAAAAATTCCATGTCCTAGCTCTGGAAACTTCCAAGATTGTTGAGCGCGATCGCGTCTACTCGGAGCATCACACGCCAGCATCGCTTGAAATTCTGGATTCTGGCTAGCCTGCTGCTGAAACATCTGGAGCAACTGCCCAACCGGATTGTCGAGCATCTCAGGCGAGTCAGTTTGCGGCAGCATTCCGTTTGCATGATTCACATCAATCCAGAGAACCTGCTCTTTCGCCGCACAGTTTCTCAGCCCCCCCAACAGCCCGATCGCGCTGAGTCCCGTTTTTAGCATCGCGTCTTTCTGCGTGTCTGCCAAACACAACACGACCTGCTGTAAGTGCGGATCTAGCGCTCCATGACCACAGAAATAGAAGACAACCGTATCCTCTGGCTTGGCTTGCTCAACGATTTCTTGCAGGCTCGATCGAACTTCAGTCAATGTCGGCGCAGTGGCGCTATCGTGGTGCAGCTTAATCGAAACCTGAGGAAATTCCTGCGTCACATCCGCAAACGCATCCGCCAACTGCTGGGCATCGATCTTGGAATATTGCAGCAGGGGAAATCGTCGATCGTCATATTGGCTCACCCCCACGAGGAGAACCCACAGTTTCGCTTGTCCGGTTTTGAGCTTAAGTGCCATGTAGATGTTGGGCTAGTTCAGCATTCGTAACGCAAAATGGACGCACCCGCTAGGTTCCGCTAGTTACGTCCGATTGTGACGTATTCGCTGGAGTGAGTCAAATGCTGCGTTAAAAATCCTGACGAAATCCCTGCTTTCAGGTTCAAACTCAGTCATAAATTTACACAGCCAGCGCGTCAGTGAAGCGATGATGAAGTGCAAGATTTGAGATCAAACCAGAGGAATTTCTGCTATGGGTCTATCTCTAAATCATCCAGCGCCCGCTGTACAGAATCAGGATGAATGGTCAATCGAGACAAAGCGAAATGGCGAGACTTGCCTTCAGCATCCAATTTCTGAATAATGTCACCGGGCAACTGTCCAGTCACCCCGCACCAGCGTCCCCCTGAAACGGCATTATCTCGCCGATAGATATCAACGACATATCCAGGATGAAACAGTTCGATCAGTTTCACTGCTTGATTGTTGAACACCAAATTCTTCAGTGCTGCGCCGTGAACTCCGACGACAACCTTAGCGTTTCGAGCGATCGACCATTGTTCGGACATAGAAAAATCTTCAAAGTAAAGTTTCTCAAATCCATACTTTGACAGCAGTTGATCGATCTCGCTTTCGTTCACAATCGATCGCGTTCCTCGCCGCGCCAAAAACACTCGTTCCGGTGTTGCCGATTTGTATCCTTCAAACTCAAATCGCCCAAATTCTGTGGCATAGAATGGCTCAAAATCTTCTTCCTCATTTTGATCCGACATCATTACCAAGTTTCCTTCGATGTTCCGGTTTGTACAAATCACCGGAAAACCTAATAACTGATAAGCTTCGATCGCCATTCGATGCGGATTTTCTCGCAGAATCAGCGTCAAGTCGGGAAACTTCGATCGGGCTAACAATGCTTTAATCGCAATACAGCCCAGCACATGAGCAATGTTGCCATCTGTCTCATAGCGGGTATCAAAGATATAGCCATCGCCACACTGAATCGGAGCAGAGAACCGTTTGTAAAGCTGCTTATAAGGATTTCTGAATCGAATATTAAGCGATCGAGTGGAGTCCGAGCGCGTACTGAACTGAATCGGGCGACGCTGCAACCGCTCCGCAGCATGGGAAATTTCTAGAATTCTCGGTTCCCAGGCGTGAGCCAGTCGAGTCGGATAGGTGAACGTTTTCGCCGCAGCAAGATCGATCGCTCGAGCCGGAAGCGCGATCGTTTGACTAATTTGACTAAGGGGTTCGGTTTGTAACATGGGTCAGTTGCTTAAAGATAGTTGAGAATCATACATCTGCTCGAACATCGCTTTGAGACTGGGAACGCGATCATATTGATGCAGCACAGAGACTGTCTTACCGTTGAGCTTAACTTGCTGATTTACCACCTGATACGCATCTTCGGTCATTTCACCAAGGGTCAGAACGATGCCAGTCGCATTGGAATGCACTTTAATTGACGACTTTGGCAGATCTAGGTAAGCAAGTTTGTTGTGCAGCACTTGATCAATCACCTTGAAGGGGCGCTTGAGAATCTCTTGTTCCATCAAATCGAGATAGTTCAAAATCACCGCAGGCGAACCCATCGTCGTGCCACAGCACACCGCGACTTTACCGTTTACCTGCTGAAGAAATTCTGACCCCAGAACTTGAGTTGCCCACTCTGTTTCAATGTTCTTCAACCCAAATGATAGAACGGGATCATGCTGAAATACATTGAGAACATTGGGATCAACTTGATCGAACGGATTGTCCTGAAACATCACATCTCGTGAATCGGCTAGAAACACACAGCGATAGTTGGGATTGACGGCTAGATAATCCCGACCCAAAAAGTGACGACTACAGATCGGGTGAATCCATGCAGAAATAGCATCGCGTTGAATTTCGGCAAACCCCTTTAGGTTGAACTTCGACCCAGCCTGTAGAACTAACAACCAAAGTCGATAAGCAAGTTTCAGCGCGAAGTTTCGGTGAATTAGCCGCGAGAAGTTTGAGATCGGAATCAGTCTGACCTGTAAGCGATCGGCAAGTTCAACGTAGCGCGCTTCTGTCGGCTCTACAAATAGCACAATGTCTGTGGTTTCGGCAGGACAAAACCGCCGCGCCGACGTGATGAACCGCGCATAGTCGTTAAAGTCAAGGTTGGTGGCTAGAGAAAGGATCAGATCTTTGGAGCGTGGTAACATCAACGGCTGCCTCAGTTTTTAGAAATGTTTTAATGGAACGGGTTCGGTGTCCTGAAATCTACGGAGCCGAATCGCGATTTGCGAATCCAGTGAGACATAAACGTCTATATTCTGTCAGAGACACTATTGAGTTTGATGAACTTCGAGTGAAGTTTTGCATAAGATTACGCAATTTTCCATCTCAGTTTTTCATGCCAACTGATTACTTTTCTCAGCAAAATAGCCGAATCTAGCGCATAATCTAGCGCATCGGTTAAATCGGTTAAGGTGTATGTCTGCTCTTAAATAAATCTCAAACGATCGCTGCCCTTCCCAATATTTCGCTTGAAACTCTGTGGCAAGCATCTTTGTTACAAAAAAACTGTGACAAGTTTTTGCAGCAAAGCTATCGAATGGGCGATACTGGATTCGAACCAGTGACTTCATCCCTGTCAAGGATGCACTCTACCACTGAGTTAATCGCCCGTAGTTACTCACAGTAGCAAACTGTTCAACAATTGTCTAGCTTTTGCCACAGAAGGCGATCGCAAAGTCCCCAAAAAAGCAGCCAAGCAGACCGCCTTTGCTTTGATCCAGAATATTTCGGAATATTAAAGCGTCACCAAGAAAAATAAGAGGTTGTAAGATCAAGCGGCGCACACAGCAGGGTGAAAGGGCAGAATTCTGCCAAAGTTACGATGATGTATATTGCAGATTTGGGACAAGGGCGATCGCTACACATTGAAAATGTGGGCGCTCAAACCATCATCATTTGGGAAAG
>DATJEM010000404.1:0-10333 GCA_035496615.1 Leptolyngbya sp. | reverse complement strand
CTTAGTCAATCTGTTCGGTTTGGGTGTCATCTTGCTGTGGAAGTTTGGTCGAGAAAACCCTCAAATAGCGACTGAGTGAGCGGGGCGGCATGAATGTTCATCTTTCATTTGACCTGATTTAAGTTTAAGAAAATCCATGATTTACTTGCCTTTGATTTCAGTCCTGTTGCTTGGTGGTCCAGCACTGGCAGCAATCTCCATAACGCGAGCGCTAACCACCCGTGGGCATTTGGTTTTGTTGGGTATATGTATCCTCTACGGAATTTCTCCATTCCTAGTGACTTGGGGGGGAATGGGTTTGGCTGAACGCTTTGGTTGTTCAGGGGAAGCAGTTCGCTTTCGTTGTCCGTCCTCATCTTGGCTTGGAGACGTTATTTCTGGGATGTTCATGGCTCACTGGCTGGTGATTTTCGCGGTTTCATCAGCCATTTTGGGTGTGATTGGACTCCTGATTTCTTTGATTCTCAAGGTCAAGCGATCGAATGCCAATACTCCCGCCACGCCAAGGACTGTATTTCATCGCAGTCGTCATAAAGTTGTCGCAGGCGTGTGCTATGCCTTTGCTCAACTCTGGAATTTACCAATTCTGGGTGTCCGGATTGTGACCGTTATTTTAGCGATCGTCATTCCTGGATTTATCTTTCTGTACTTTTGGTGTTGGTTGGCATTTCCAGTCGAGCCGCCATCTCAACACCCTGTAGGAGAACAGTCGTGAGTCTACGCAACGATCGTCAAAATCCTCACCGCCCCAAAACCACTTTTGCGGGACAGTTAGTTTGCCCCCATTGTCAAACGGCTTTTCCTATTACGTGGCGGCGATATTGGGCTGCACCGTGGGGAAATTATCGCTGTCCTGAATGTCGGCAAATATCCCAGGCTACAGCAAATTTCTGGTGGGTATTGCCTCTCACGATCGTCGCCATGATAACGGGCGCAATCCTTGGTGTTGTGTTCGCCGCTTACGTTTTTCATATTGGATGGACGGGGATAGTTTTCTTCTTAATCGGTGGATTGGTCGTTGGTTGGTCACTCGATAAATGGATGGATGGGCACTTGAGACGACTTGAACCAAAGAAGGCAAAATAATGAAGTCAAAGCGATACTGGTTGCTTGCCTGTTTGATGGCTTTTAGCACATTCTCAGGCTGCTTTCTCAATATTGGCACTAACGGGATTAGAGGATCTGGAATCGTCAAAACCGAATCTAGAGAAGTGGCTGGATTCTCATCAATTTCCTTTAAATCTGTAGGCAAAGTCACGGTGCAGCAGACTGGAAAAGAATCCCTCATGATCACTGCCGAAGACAACATTCTGCCTCTTTTAGAGAGTCGTGTAGCGGACAATATTTTGTATCTCACCCTCGCGAAAGATGGCAAGATGAATCCGACTAAGGCTATTGAGTTCGTCGTGCAGGTAAAAAGCTTAGAGAGCTTGAACACAGATGGAGTTGGCAGTATTGAAGCACAGGGTATCAAAGGTAAACGATTGACAGTTGCGATGGATGGCGTGGGGCACGTCGCGATCGCGGGAAGCGCCGATATGCTAGATCTCAACCTTTCTGGGGTCGGCAGCTACCAAGGCGAGGCGTTCGAGACTAAGCAGGCGATTGCCCGAAATAGCGGCGTGGGCAGCGCTGTGCTCAATGTGAGTGAGCAGTTAGACGCTGACCTATCGGGTGTAGGGTCGATCGAGTATGTCGGTTCTCCTCAAGTTCGGAGGTCTGGGCGGGGCTTGGGAACTGTCAAGCAACGGTAGCTTCTGTCAAAGCAAGCCACCAAAGCAAGCCACAATCTGAAGCTGCTGCAATCCAAATAGTGACATTCATCATGAATCCCATCCCTCAGCGCTACACACAAAACCAACGACCTGAGTCGTCAATTGTAAAGACGATCGCATCAAATTGATAAAAACACATAGGAAATTTTTGTGATGGAGCATAAACGCGGTAACACTATTGTCATTATTGGGGCAGGAATTGCTGGGTTGGCAGCAGGTTGCTATGCCCAGATGAATGGTTATCGATCGCAGATTTTTGAAATGCACGATCGACCCGGTGGACTGTGTACGGCGTGGCAACGACAGGGATTTGTGTTTGACGGTTGCATTCACTATTTGTTTGGTTCTGGGCAGGGACAGCCTTTCTATCGGCTCTGGGAGGAACTTGGCGTGATGCCGCAGCAACAATTTGCCCATCACGATGAATTGTTGCGCGTGAGTGAGCCTGATGGGAAAACCTTAATTGTCTACAGTAATCCCGATCGATTAGAGCAGCATTTAAAAGAACTATCACCGATTGATTGCCGATTAATTAGCGATTTCTGTACGGGGATTCGCACTTTTACTTACTTCGATCTATCACTCCTTCAGCAGCAGCCCAAAGCATTGATGCAACTAGGAGACTGGGGAAAACTGGCAAGAAAAATGTTGCCCTTTGTATGCCCACTAGCGCGGTGGGGAAATCTCTCAGCAGCAGAGTTTGCCGATCAGTTCCAAGATCCCTTTCTGCGCCGCGCCATTCCCCAGATGTTCTCCTGGGAAAGTATTCCGGTGATGGTGGGTATGTCTTTGCTAGCTTATATGCACACCAAAAATGCTGGCTTTCCGCTAGGAGGATCGCTCCAATTTGCTGAAAAGATTGCCAGACGCTATTTAGAATTAGGCGGCAAAATTCGCTATGCGTCGCAAGTGAAAAAGATTGTAGTCGAGAACCGACGGGCAATTGGGATTCGGTTGTATAACAACGAAGAACATTGGAGCGATCGCGTAATTTCAGCCTGTGACGGGCACAATATGCTCTTTGGGTTACTCGATCGGCAATATGTCCCTCGTCCGATCAAACGCTACTATGACGGACACTTGCCGATTCATTCTCAACTACAGGTATCGCTGGGCGTAAACCGCGATCTATCAGCCGAACCGCACTGGACTACGCATCTGCTGGCTGAACCTATAGTCATTGCCGGGGAGGAGCGGTATGAGATTGGCATCAAACACTACTGCTTCGATCCCTCTCTAGCACCACTAGGAAAATCGGTGCTGATGGTAGTGCTGACAACTAATTATGACTACTGGCAACGTATCTACGGTCGATCGATCTATGACGCAGAGAAAATTCAAGAATCACATATTCTCATCGATCTTTTAGAGCAATTTTATCCTGGGATTAAGCATGATATTGAGTTTGTCGATGTAGCGACACCCCCCACCTACGAGCGTTATACGGGCAACTGGCAAGGATCAAGTTGTGGTTGGCTACTGACGAAGC
Source organism: Leptolyngbya sp. (assembly GCA_035496615.1). GTDB lineage: Bacteria > Cyanobacteriota > Cyanobacteriia > Leptolyngbyales > Leptolyngbyaceae > Leptolyngbya. The sequence continues at coordinate 7,069 of DATJEM010000404.1, read as the reverse complement.
AAACTCTCCCACTATCGATTCAAGGTATGCCCAAAACATTACCTAAACTCCGAAATTTTTATGCGATCGGTCAGTGGGTAGAACCCGGTGGCAGTGTGCCAGTAGTGGCAATGTCAGGACGCAATATTATTCAGCAAATCTGCCGGGAAGACAAGAAAAAATTTCAGGCAATAACACCTTGAAAATAGATCGGATTAATAATGTTAGGTACAAGAACAAAAGATGAAATTTAATTAGAGCCTGGAAATAGTACAAGAGTTTTAAAATGAAAGCTACTGGAATCCCTTTTACTACCGAACAATTTCTTCAGGTTTTCGAGAAGTACAATGAAGCTATATATCCGATCCAGTTTGCATTAATCCTAGTAGCAATTATGGCGATCGCACTAGCAGTTAGTCGAAAATCATTTGCAAACAAAACCATTTCAGGATTACTCGGTTTTCTCTGGCTGTGGACGGGCGTTATTTACCATTTGACCTTTTTTACAAAAATCAGTCCACCCGCTTATGTTTTCGGGGTGCTGTTCGTTTTTCAAGGCTTTTTATTTTTGCCCGAAGGTGCGGTGAAAAATTGTTTAAGTTTTCGCATTACCCAGAAATTCTATGGCATCCTTGGCGCAATTTTTATCACTTATGCGCTGGTGATTTATCCGTTAATTGGCTACGCTCTAGGGCAAATTTTCCTATCATCTCCAACGTTTGGGACACCTTGTCCAACGACCATTTTCACGCTTGGCTTACTGCTTTGGGCTGACAAAAAAGTTCCGTTGCGTCTATTGATTATTCCAGTTTTATGGTCGATTGCCGGAACTTCAGCAGCTTTGAATTTCGGAATCAAAGAAGATTTTGGATTGATTGTTGCAGGAACACTCGGAACAGCTTCTATCCTTGCGCAATTTAACGCCGAAGATGGAGAAATTATATGAAAAGTAAAACCAAATTAACGCTGATTAAAAGCATTCATACTGCGATCTGGGTGTTCTTCAATTTCGTGATTTTTTACATGCTGTATGCCGCGATCGCCCACAAACTCGATCGCTGGCTCTGGATAGGTTATGGATTTGTATTCCTAGAAGGGCTAATTCTGCTAACTTTTAACTCCCACTGTCCATTAAATCTGCTTGCCCGAAAATACTCAAATTCCACAAAGGACAATTTCGATATTTATCTCCCAAGCTGGCTAGCCAAGTATACGAAGCTAATCTATACAACTATTTTTGCGATCGTCTTTGTCATCACCCTCTATCAACTTCTGAATTAACAAATATAGGTCAGTATCATGTGGATTCAATGGATTGCAATGATTGGTGTTTTAGTCATAGTCAGTTTGGGACTTGCTATCATTTATGGTCGCTATCGCTGGCAGTCAGATACAGATCGCCTGCGAACTAAATTAAAAAATGGACAGCGAACCATTGAGCCAGGAATCTATGACCAACAAGAAATCGAAGACTTACCCGCTCCCGTACAGCGATTTTTCAAAACAGTACTCAAGGATGGACAAGCGATCGTGGCTGCGGTCAAGCTCTCCCAACAAGGACAGTTCAATCTGAATGAGATGAAGGATCAGTGGAATCCATTTACCGCCACGCAAGTTGTGACGACTCAACGGCTGGGTTTTGATTGGGATGCCCGCATCCAGATGGCTCCAGGGCTGAATATCCTTGTCCATGATACCTATCTGTTAGGAGAAGGCAGCTTACACGCATCACTACTCGGTCTTTTCACCGTTGCAAAAATGAGTGGTGCGCCTGAAAACAATCAAGGTGAATTATTGCGGTTCTTTGCTGAGGCTCTTTGGTATCCGACTGCACTCTTACCCAGTCAGGGTGTGCGCTGGGAGGCGATTGATGACAATTCCGCTCGCGCCACTCTGACCGATGGTGCAACAACGGCATCCGCTGTGTTTGAATTTAATGCGGAAGGGACGATCGCAACGTTTCGGGCTGAGGCTCGTTATCGTGACAAGCTGACTGCCATGCCTTGGGTCGGTCGATTCTGGGACTATTCAGTTCGGAATGGAATGCTGATTCCTTTAGAAGGTGAAGTAGGATGGGAGTATCCAGAAGGCACTCGGCTCTACTTTCAAGGAAGGACTACAGAGATTAACTATGAGTTTGCGCCGTAGCAGACTCTAAAGCTCCTACTCAAAATGAGATCTCTACTCGAAAAAGTGTACAAGTTCTTCACTGTTCAATCAAAATGATGCTGATCTTGGAGTCCAAAACAAGCAAACTGTAATTTAAGAGGTTCTAATCATGAATGACCAATCAATGGCGGCTCAAGGAGCAGTTCCCAATCAAGCTGCACTCGAAGCGCTACAAACGATCGCAGGGAAAATTCATTACGCTGGTGGGAATGCACTGTTGGGCGCTGAAGCTGAAGCAGGAGCCGAAATTGGTGATTCTGTCATCGATCATCCAGTAGCGACGAACATAACTGGCAAGCATGCCACAAATGATCTAACGTCTACACAAAGCGATCAGGCAGACTTATCTTTGACCAATGATGTTGCGAATGCTGAATAATCGGACTCTGAATCATGCCAACTGCCACCGACTTCAAAGACTACTACGCGATTTTGGGCGTTAGCAAAACGGCAACTGCTGAGGAAATTAAGCGATCGTATCGCAAACTTGCTCGCAAACATCATCCAGACGTGAACCCTGGCAATTCAGCCGCCGAGGAACAGTTCAAGACGATCAATGAAGCCAACGAGATCTTATCAAATCCTGAAACTCGCGAGAAGTATGACCAATACGGTCAGCACTGGAAGCAAGCAGCAGACGCTCCTCCAAGCGGAACGACCACTCAAACCGCAGGATTTGATCAATATGGCGACTTTGATAGTTTTATCAATGACCTGATGGGAGGTATGGGCGGTAGAACGAGATCAGGACGGACTCGCTCCCGCACCTCGACTCAGCAGCCTGACGACTTTGCTGGATTTCGCACCTCAGCACCAGCACCGGACACTGAAGCCGCGATCGCGCTTTCTTTCTCAGAGGCGTTTCACGGCGTTCAAAAGCGGTTGCAGTTAGATGATCAAACCATCAATGTTCGCATTCCCGCAGGTGCGAAACCAGGCAGTCGGATTCGGATCAAAGGAAAAGGTCGCCCCAGTCCTTTTTCTCAGCAGCGCGGCGATTTGTATCTCACGATCGAGCTTCTTCCCCATCCATTTTTTCAGTTTTCGGGTGATAACCTGACCTGCGAAGTTCCAATTCGCCCCGATGAAGCGGTGTTAGGAGCTCAAATTCAAGTACCAACTCCAGAAGGACGGGTGACGCTGACCATTCCGAAAGGAGTGCGATCAAGTCAGTCTCTACGGCTACGAGGAAAAGGCTGGATACACCCAAAAGGAGATCGAAGCGACCTGATTGTGAAACTTCAAATCGTCTCACCCAAAGAGTTGAGCCAAATCGAGCAGGATTGTTATGAAAAGATTCAGGCAAATAGCAGCTTTAATCCACGAACTAAGATCGAGGAGGTGACACTATGAACGAATTTAGTCTTTCTTGCACTGTGATTTCTCAGGAAGGCGATCAACTTTACACCTTCGAGTATGCAGCTTCGGTGACGGAAACTTCTACGATCGTGATTGAGCGATTTGTCCAACTGGGACTGATTGAACCGATCGGTTCAATGTTACATTCACGCGAAATTGCACGAATTGCTCAGATCCAGCGCTTGCGTCAGGATTTAGGACTGAATCTTGTCGGAGCAGCAATGGTGTTAGATATGGCTCAAGAAGTTGCCCAACTCCGGGCACAGCTAAAAGCATTGCGGGACAGCAAGCCTTGACAGGAGCGATTCCGAAACTAAGCAACGATTCAAACATGAACTCAAACACTAGGCTGTCATACTTCATCAACCATCGATTCAATTGTCGTTTTTTGGAGGCAGGCTTGCTCTTTTCCCTGCTGCTGGGGGTTGGTGTTGAGCCTGATGTCTTGAATGAAAGTTGCCGTTTTTAGTACCAAAGATTACGATCGCCAATCTCTCGAAGCCGCAAACTCAAACCACCATCACGAACTCATCTTTTTTGAAACTCAACTGAATCCGCGCACTGCCCTTCTCGCTAAGGGAATTCCAGTCGTTTGTCCGTTTGTGAATGATGAAGCCAATGCTGAGGTACTGAAAATTCTCGGCGCAAACGGGACGGGCTTACTCGCACTGCGCGCTGCTGGCTTTAACAATGTGGACTTGAAAGCTGCTGCTGATTTAGCGATCGCGGTTGTCCGAGTTCCCGCCTATTCTCCTTATGCGGTTGCAGAGCATACGGTCGCGCTGATCTTAATGCTAAATCGGAAGCTCTATCGGGCTTACAATCGGGTTCGTGATGATAACTTCTCTCTAGAAGGATTGCTCGGATTTGACCTGCATGGCTGCACGATCGGGGTAATTGGCACTGGCAAGATTGGGATGATTTTTGCTCAGATCATGCACGGGTTTGGCTGTTCCCTGCTAGGCTACGATCCTCACCCTGATCTTCACTTTGCAGCAATCGGCTTGGCTCGATCTGTTGAGTTGCCAGAGTTATTGGCAAACGCTGATGTGATTTCACTCCACTGTCCGCTTACCTCAAAAAACCATCATTTGATTGGTGCAGATGAGATCGCACAAATGAAACCGGGTGTCATGCTGATTAACACCAGTCGCGGTGGACTACTTGACACCAAAGCCGTGATTGCTGGGATTAAATCGGCAAAAATCGGCTATCTCGGTATTGATGTTTATGAACAAGAAGCTGAATTATTCTCTGCGGATCTGTCCACGACTGTCATTCAGGATGATGATTTTCAGCTTTTGAAGTCTTTTCCGAATGTGGTGATTACGGCTCATCAGGCATTCTTCACCCAAAATGCACTGCAAGCGATCGCCAAAACAACGCTGACAAACATCACTGACTTTGAGCAGGGACGAACTTTAATCAACCAGATTAAAGCACCAGAAAGAGTTGTTGCTGTCAGTCTTGATCGCTCGAATTAATTTACTGGTGAAGCAGACCTGAACACGCCACTCCAGAGGCTTTCGCCGTGACGTATCAGGATGAGTGTAGCCATTGACCTGTCACTCTCTTTTATTGGCGACTCGATCGACATTCGTGATCACAATCTCAGTCAGCAAACGGCTACGGCGGCTAGTGTCCTTTGCATCCTCACCCAGATCTCTCACCCGTCCGCTCCAACGTGTTATGGGTAGATAAGTTTTACACAATTCCTGACACCAATACTTCGGACAGAAATTGAGCGATAGGTAAAGAAGCTCAGTTGTGTTCTTTAAATCTCCAATGTAAAACGCTTCGCTGTCCTGAATGCAGCGTGAGCATCCAAATCCCATCGAATAAGAGATTGACTCCAACCAAAGTGCCAATTAGCCAAACTGCACTGGAGGAAGAGTTTGACCCAATAAAGATACCGAAAATGATGCCAATGAGTCCGCTCACCAGCGTCCAATTCCAGTTTGGTGCAATCCGGCGCATCTGAACTGCCATCGAGACTTGAATGATGCCTTGCACAAAAATCGTAATGCCTAACACCAGCGTGAAGGCAAGCGCGCCCTGGAGTGGATTTGCCAGCACGAAAATTCCGGCAAAGAGATACAAGAGACCGAGAATCATTTTCCAGACGGCTTGACCTGCGCCTCTCGACTGAAAGGCGTAAGTGATTTGGGCAATTCCAGCAAAGATGAAGATCCAGCCAAATGCCACGGTTGAAGCAATGGTCGCAACGAAAGGAAAGGCGATCGCAATAACACCCAACACAATCATTAAAACTGCGATCGCGTTCGTCCATCCAGAGTTGATGATTCGTTCATTCGTTTCAGGCTTAGAGACTCTCATGTTGATTTCCTAGTAAGTGGACATTCTCAGATTTTTAACCCTCGCGCCGCTACTCCAACTTCACCACCATCTTTCCAATATTTTTTCCTGCAAATAGACCGATGAACGCGCTCACGGCTTGATCAATTCCGACGACGACTGTTTCATGGTTCTTCAGCTTGCCTGATCGAACATAGCCGCCGACTTCCTGTTCAAAGTCGCTCTGACGATCGAGCCAATCGCTCACAATTAGCCCTTTCATCGTCAATCGTTTGGTTGTCATATTGAATAGATTGGAAGGTCCGGGCTGCGCTTCGTTGTACCCCGAGATACCCCCACAAGCAATGATCCGACCGTGTACCCGTAAGGCTGAGAGCGCCGCTTCGAGGGTTTCGCCGCCGACATTATCGAAGTAGACATCAATTCCGTCTGGCACTTCTAGGTTCAGTTGTTCGAGGATCGGTCTGACCTTGTAATCGATCGCGATATCAAATCCGCACTGCTGTAAAAATATAACCTTCTCCATTGACCCGGCTGATCCGATGACTCGGCACCCGCGCAATTTCGCGAGTTGACCCGCGACATTTCCCACTGCTCCAGCAGCTCCCGAAATAAAAACAACGTCGCCAGCTTTAACCTCTACCAGATTCAACCCAACCCAAGCCGTCAGCCCGGTTATCCCAAGCGCACCAAGATAGACTGAGAGCGGTTGAATCTCAGGATTAACCTGATGCAACGCTTTTGGTGCAGCAATGAAGAGTTCCCGCCAGCCAAAGTTGGAAGTGACGATATCACCCAGTTTGAATGCTTCAGCGCGTGATTGAATCACCTCTCCGACTGCGCCACCCTCCATCACCTTGCCTAATTCAAACGGCGGAACATAGGATTTTCCATCGTTCATGCGACCGCGCATATAGGGATCAACGGACAGATAGAGATTGCGAACCAGTACCTGCTGATCTTGGAGCGGTTTCAGTTCGGTCTGCACAAGAGCAAAGTTATCTGCGTTTACCATTCCGTTGGGGCGAGAGACTAGATGAATCTCGCGGCTCATCATACCTGTCATCACTTTTCCTCGTTTGTTCAACTTTCAGATATCACATCCTCTAAGGATTATGGATTAAATAAAGTGCAATTTTGAGGTTTGGCAGTATAGTTCCATTGCGACAAGTCCTCATCAAAGACAATCTCCATCGTTTGCTTAAACTCCTCGGTGACTTTTTGCCCGGTTTTGTAGACTCCCTCC
>DATJEM010000403.1:0-4842 GCA_035496615.1 Leptolyngbya sp. | reverse complement strand
TAACAGGATGCCAGACCAGCCGACGAAGACGAATCGGTCGCGTTTGAGCCAGTCGTCCAGCACATCAAAGATGCCGCGTGACGCTGGCGCACGTCCTACTGCGATGGTCATGAATTAAAATCCTCTAGCTTTACTAAACGTTTCTGGCTGTCTAGAGTGAACGAGTTTATATGCCTATACATAATAGAAGAAATTAGAAAATTTACAAAGCGAAACGTGAAATCTCAGCTAACTTTTTTTAAACTTTTCTGCGATCGTCAGACAAATCAAGCGTTTCAGCGTTTCCAATTTTTCTCATCTTTCTGAGAGAGTTTACTTACGAATAAGTATCTATGCTTATGTTTACTTGCGCTAACGTAGCGTTGTGAGGAGTATACTAATTAGAGTTGTTTTTAAGATTGTAGAACGCTCTGGAATCCGATTTAGAGCGATCGACAAAACTCAATTTTTGTAAAGTTTTAGGTAGTATGAGCGCTATGGCTGCACAAACCACTTCTTCAGAGAGCCTCGTTTTGCGACAGCCAGTTCTGGGTGCGCGACGATTTAGCAATTTTTGGTGGGCGACGGTGGTTTCGATCGGTGCAACCGGATTTTTCCTCGCCTCGATTTCAAGCTATACCAAAGTTAATTTGCTGCCGTTCTCAAATCCAACTGAGCTTGTATTTGTCCCGCAAGGATTAGTGATGGGCTTTTATGGTTTGGCTGGATTGTTGCTGGCGATTTATTTGTGGCTGACGATCGCTTGGGATTTGGGCGGCGGTTATAACGAATTCAACAAGGAAACCGGAGAAGTGAAAGTGTTTCGCTGGGGATTTCCGGGAAAGAATCGACGAGTGGAGGTTGATCTCAAAACCGCAGATGTGCAGGCGGTGAAAGTGACCTTGAGAGAAGGCGTGAATCCGCGTCGATCGCTGTATCTGCGAGTGAAAGGAATGCGAGATATTCCCTTGACGCGAGTGGGGCAGCCGATGACGCTAGCAGAATTGGAAAACGAAGCATCCGGCTTGGCACGATTTTTGAGCGTGCCGCTTGAGGGACTATAGTTTCTGAGCCATAGTTTTTGATCCACCGTGAGAGAAAGGTTTGTAGGGCAAGATTCTACAAACCTTTTTTGTCGATTGATTTTGATGGTTGATGAATGTGCGTAAGATGTTAAATGGTTCGTTGGAATTAGGTATCTAGAAATGCAGACAAAAATCCAGAATTGGCTTGTGTCCCTGTTATTCGTCACGCTGTTCGCGCTGGTCGGATGTAATGCCCAACCTGACACATCCGCGACACCGACCGGAACGCTCACTCCAAGCCCTGCTCCAACCGCGACGGGTTCTCCTCAAGCAGCGGGACTGCCTCGATTAGACGGAAAAGCAACGGTGGTGATGATGGTGAAGGGTTCGCCAATTACGATCGCAGTCGATGGAACCGATGCTCCGATTACTGCGGGAAACTTTGTGGATTTGGTGAATCGCAAGGTTTATGACGGGTTGGTATTTCATCGTGTGGTGAGAGAGCCGCAGCCGTTTGTGGTGCAAGGGGGCGATCCTCAGAGCAAAAATCCGAATGTGCCGATCGATCGTTTGGGAACAGGTGGATTTATTGATCCAGCAACGCAGCAACCTCGAAACATTCCCCTAGAGATTACGCCCCAGAACGCGAAAGAGCCGATTTATAGCCGGACATTTGGTGAAGCTGGGGTGAATGTGCCACCGAAGTTGAAACATACTCGGGGTGCGGTAGCAATGGCACGATCGATGGCTCCAGATTCTGCATCGTCTCAGTTCTACATTGCGCTGGCTGATTTACCAGCATTGGATGGAGATTATGCAGTGTTCGGGTATGTGACTCAGGGAATGGAAACGGTGGATAAAATTCAGCAGGGCGATCGTATTGAGTCGGCGAAAGTGACTCAAGGACTGGAAAATCTGAAAATGGGTGGCGCTCCCAGTTCAACTGCAAGCCCGACTGCAAGCCCTTCTGCGAGTCCAACTCCCTAATTGCTTCCTCAATGGATGTCGTTGTTACTGGAATTGGATTGGTTTCAGCGTTGGGAAATCTAACGCAAACCTGGAAAAGGTTGGTAGATGGATGTTCAGGCATTCAGATCTACCAGCCTTTTTCTGATTTAAAGCCAAGCCCGATCGCGCTCATTCATCCGCATCCGGCTGAGATTTCAATGCTCACCCAGCAAGTCGTGTTAGATGCGGTGAACCATGCAGAGTTAGAAGTGCCCTTACAAGATTGTGGTGTTGTTGTGGGATCGAGTCGGGGGAATCAGGCAGAGTGGGAGCGATTTACGTCCGGGAAAGGGGAGATTTCAAACTGGCTGAATACTTTGCCGAATGGAAGCGCGATCGCGACGGCTCGATTGATTCAATCTCAAGGCATTGTTCTCGCCCCAATGGCGGCGTGTGCAACGGGGCTTTGGGCGATCGCACGAGGTGCAGAGCTAATTCGCACCAGGCAATGTGAACGCGTGATTTGTGGGGCGATCGAAGCTCCAATTACGCCGCTAACGCTGATTGGATTTGAGCGAATGGGCGCTTTGGCGAAGTCGGGAGCGTTTCCGTTTGATGTCGATCGACAAGGATTGGTTCTGGGTGAAGGAGGCGCGGTTTTGGTGCTGGAATCGGCAGAATTGGCACAGCAGCGAAAGGCAGAAATTTACGGGCGGGTGCTGGGATTTGGGCTAACGGCGGATGGATATCATGTGAGTGCGCCAGAACCGGGAAGTCGAGCCGCGATCGCTGCGGTTTATCAATGCCTTACACAAAGTGATTTGAAGGCTAGAGATATTGATTACATTCATGCCCACGGAACAGCAACGCAGCTAAACGATCGTAACGAAGCGAATCTAATTCAGCAGTGCTTTTCGGATTCGGTTTGGGTGAGTTCGACGAAAGGAGCAACAGGACATACATTGGGCGGATCGGGCGCGTTGGGTGCGGCATTTTGTTTGATGGCGTTGAAATCTCAAACTGTGCCGCCGAATGTGGGGATCAAGACAGCAGAATTTGAGTTCGCGATCGCGCGATCGGCTCAATCGACAAAACTTGAAAATGTTTTGTGCTTTAGTTTTGGCTTTGGGGGACAGAATGCGATCGTAGCGTTCGGTCGATAAATTATGATGAGTAGATGTCACTTACTGAAGAAGTTCTAGCCACTATTCCAGGAAATCCACTTCAAGGGCTGCGGCGAGTTGAGGCGCTGTGGAAAGCATTGCGAGAAGATTCGATGCCCGTGCCGGAGGGGGTTGAGGTTCGCAATCAACCTTTAGGATCGGTGGATTGGGATGTGATCATTTGCGGCGGAACTTTGGGGATTTTGCTGGGCGCAGCATTGGTTCAAAGAGGTTGGCGAGTCGCATTAATTGAACGCGGAATTTTGCAAGGGCGCGATCAAGAATGGAATATTTCACGTCAAGAACTCGATGTATTTGTTGAGTTAGGATTGCTGAGCGAAGCGGAACTAGAAAGCGCGATCGCTACTCAATTTAATCCGGTTCGGGTGAGCTTTTCTGAAGACTCTAATATTTTCGTTCGAGATGTTTTGAATGTTGGAGTTGATCCAGTTTATTTATTAGAAACTCTGAAGCAATCTTTTCTCAAAAACGGCGGGAATCTAATCGAGACTACGCCTTTTGAAACGGTTGAAATTTATCCGAATGGCGTTTGCATTAATCGATCGCTCACTGCGCGTTTGATGCTGGATGCAATGGGGCATTTCTCGCCTGTTGTTCGGCAAGCAAGACAAGGTAAGAAACCAGAGGGAGTGTGCTTGGTGGTTGGGACTTGTGCGAACGGATTTCCTCAAAACGAAACGGGCGATTTGATCGCGTCTTTTACGCCAATTCAGAAGCAATGTCAGTATTTTTGGGAAGCATTTCCAGCAAGAGACGGCAGAACCACTTATCTATTTACTTATTTGGATGCAGAACGCGATCGCTTTTCCTTGGAAGCGCTATTTGATGACTATTTTAAACTTCTTCCCGAATATCAAAATGTTGAACTCGATCAGCTTGAATTTGTTCGGGCATTGTTTGGATTTTTTCCGTGCTATCGGCAGAGTCCTTTACAACTAAAATGGGATCGAATCTTGCCAGTTGGTGATAGTAGTGGAAGCCAATCGCCTTTGAGCTTTGGTGGATTTGGGGCAATGGTACGCCATCTGCAACGATTGACAAACGGAATTGATGAAGCGTTGCGATGTGAAATGTTGGATCATTCTGCTTTGTCTTTGTTGCAACCTTATCAGCCGAATTTATCAGTCACTTGGTTATTTCAACGATCGATGAGCGTGGGCATCAACCAGAAAGTAAATCCTGATCAAATTAATCAGCTATTGGTAACGGTATTTGGAGAAATGCAGCGATCGGGCGATCAGGTTTTGAAGCCCTTTTTGCAAGACGTTGTGCAGTTTATTCCGCTTTCTCAAACCTTGCTGAAAACCGGAATTCTGCATCCGGCGCTAGTTCTAAAAATTATTCCCCACGTTGGCATTCCCGCTTTGCTAGATTGGATGCTGCACTATTTTAATCTGGCAAGTTATACCGCTTTAGATTCAGTAGCGCAGACGCTAAAGCCGTGGATTGCAACGTTATCGCCGTCCCAACAGTACTGGTGGCATCGGCGCTTGGACGCTTGGAAATACGGTTCGGGAAATGATTATACAGGACATTAGACGATGGAATTTTCGATCGCTAGACAACGATTTTATCAAGAAGTTCGACAAGAAGACGAGAAGATTGATCTCGAAAAAGCAGCACTTTATATTGCTCAAGAAGAGTATCCAGATCTAGAGATTGATCGATACTTGGATGCGATCGACAAAATCGCCGCAGAAATCAAA
>DATJEM010000402.1:0-4012 GCA_035496615.1 Leptolyngbya sp. | reverse complement strand
CGCTGTCCCTAATACACTCGTTACGCTCAAATCTGCCGCTCCCAATTGCCAAGACTGTTTCGGATTCAGGCTTAACCAGAGGGGTGCAAGCTTGCCAAACAAAGCATCATCTAACAGTGAGATTCGCCACCAGCAGGGAGTTCCAGCCGCGATCGCGTGTTCGTGTTTCCACTGCAATAAATCGCCTCGTGGCTTGACTTGCAGAGGACTGAGCGTAAAAGCTTTGTCTGCGGTTTGTCCATGTAGCGCAGTACTGAGATCGGAATCGAGCGATCGGACTAGCTCTAGAAACAACGCATGAAGATGTCGCCCTGTTAGATGACTTGCAGGAATTGGAGTTTGCGGAATGAAGTTAAGGACTAGATTGTAAGGCATGAGTTATCCAAAGTGATAGTGCATCTGCGCTGGAATTTTAAAATCTAGCCCTTCAAAGGCGTAAAACTCTCCCCGCAGTTTCACATTCCGAATCAAGCTTACAGGCGGCATATTCACAGTGTCATAGCTCAAGACCTGATTGGTAAACATCACATCCAACGGATTGAGCGGATAAGGAACAACGAATTCGCCTGTTTTAGGAGATTTGGGAATCAGCGGTTGAGCGATGATTTCCGCTTTGCTTGCCCATTTACCAATGCGAATCCACTTTGGAAGGGAGAGCGCTGTTTGAGAGAGCACAAAGAACTCGAACTGACTTTCAGCCGCAATTTCCTTCGTTCTGCCAAAACTTGGAATGTTCCGCGCCATCTTTTCCATCTCTACATGATAGTGATTGTTCGCATATTTCCAAGTATTCAAAATGCTGGCATAGTGAATTGCTCTTGCTGGAGTGACATAAATGCCCTTTTGATTCAGCGGCGTTAGGTGCTGCTGATACTTGGGGACTTGTTCAGCGCAGAAATAGCGATATGAATTTTCTTCAGAGACAGTTGTAGAATAGCGATCGCTATCCACCAACCCCAGTGCATAAGATAAAGCATAGTTATGCAAAATGGGTTCTGTCTCATAAAGCCGTCCAATTTCACGAGTGGCAAAATAGAGGCTGTCATGCAGTTCTAATGTACAGCGATAGATGCTTGTCATCTGTTTCTACTCCGCTGCTGCTGTCTTCTTGCCGCCCTTCTTCCCCTTCGCCGCTGCTGCTTTGAAGATATACTGTTCCGCATATGCCATTGACTCGGTGTTCGCCTGAGAGAGCATTGCTTTCAATTGAGCTTCATCACTGGTGATTGCTTTGACTTCTGACAGCAAAGATTGTAATGTCTCTCCCATCAAATCAGTGTGCGGAATACATTCTTCATTCATTAGTTGAATCATTGCGGTTTCTGCTGCACTCAGAACCTGATCTTCGTTGAGCGGATCAGGTTCTTGAATTTGATTGTTCTCGATCATCACGTCATAAATTTTCTGTGTCCATCTCAGGTTGCTAACGATTTCGCCATCTGCAAAAATCACACCAACTAGCTCGTTACGAACCCGACCTGTGCGAGTGGTTTGCGCTCCATAGTGGCGAGTTCTCAAAATGTTGTTGAAGACATAGAGAAAGCCTGCTTCAGTGGGATCTTTTAGGGTAACAATGCTGGGGAAAAAGACTTGGGGGAGGATGTGGTCTTGGCTGTTGATGCGGCTGGTAACTTCTCCATTGCGGCTCATTGTTCCATTCTCAAACGGAGCATTCAAAGTGAAGTTCAGATGCGAGTCATCGAAGGGCGTGATGGAGTAGGCAGTATCGACCACAACCTTAGATTTTTCAGAGCCAGCATCGCCGATCGCGAATCCATACAAAATGCAGTCAGGCGTAGTTTTACTAAAGTCAACGTTGTAGTCACACTTTTCCCAATCCCCTATTTGATAGTGACGGAGCAGTTCGCGCCCTGTCAAACGCTCTGGGCTGGATTGTTTGCGCTTGAACATGGCTAGACGACTGATGATCTTGCGGCTTTCAGCATTGCCTTTTTTCATTCCAGCATGAACCCGAGATCGATTAAGCTCACCATCAGTTTGAAACAATGGATAAGATTCGGTGACTCGAACAGTGATGAAATGAGCATACTTGCCCATCGGTTTTGCAGGGATTTCAGTGTGAAAGTGCTTGGCATCAACGGTGGTTAGAAAAGTCATGGGAATTCCTCAAGAGAGCGTGAGAGTGGTCAGAACTAAACTCAAAATTAGACAATGGCTTCTGCTTCTTCGGGCAAGTCTTCGGGTTCGGACTGCTGATTGGCTTGGCGATCGCGATCGTCCTCCAATCGATAGAGATAGTCGCAAGTGTCTCGGATCAAGTTGATCTGAATGCCTGCTAATCGAGCGCGATCTCTCTTAAAAGTTCCTTCAAAGATTTCCTTGACAAAGAACTGGGCAAAGTTATAGACGGCTTGACGTTCTTGTTCTGAAGTCAATGCAGGTTTCCATTTTCCATCAATAAATGCAAGCGTCGGTTTGCCTTCTGCTGTTTTCCGACGCACATTCACCATCAATCGAGCGAGTTTAGCGGCGACAACCTCAGTGAGTGATTCTGTGTCATTTGCTAATGCTTTATCAATCTTCAGAATGGCATCTGCTGCTTCATCGATCGGCTTTAGCACCGCATTCGGTTTGGCATATTGGCTTTTTGCTCGATAGAACTTCCGATAGTGCTGGGTTAATTCGCGTAGTTGAGTCATTTCTTTTCCTTCCGGGACAAAACAGTAATAAAAATCTTGGTAAAGCTTTATTTTGGAAATCGGGGGCGAATCCCAATCGAGCTTCCGAACTAGCTTTGTAAGGTAGTGAAATACATACAGTGGACTGGTTTCTAAGTCTCGTGCTAGTGCTGCGAGTTTTCCCCAATCGGGATCGCCATCTTTTTTGCGGTTCACCTCCAGATGAATACAGTAAGCGGCACTCAGCGCATTGAGTGGAGAAAATTGATCAGATGGGACGATCGCATCTAAACGAGTGCCGTCTTTTTCCTGCTTGATCAGAGACGCGATTGCTTGATGAACCCCATCTAAGATCGTTGTTTTCTCAAACTCTGCGCCACTGATAAACGGCGGTACAGGAGATTCAGAAGCCACCACTTTTACATCAAAAACAATGGGCAATGCAAGCGCCAACCAAGCAGGCATCACCCAAGATTCAGTATCGGTGGCATCTCGTCCCGGCGGAATTGCCATGAAAAAGAAAGTCAAGGGTTGCGTTGCTGGATACTTGAGCTTGAAGGTTTGATCTTTGTCTGTTGTTTCTTGAAGTAGTAGAGAATCAACCTTTTGATAGTTCTCGATCGAGAAATCTGCTTCGTTTTGATTTGTGACCAAATGCTTTCGCACATCAGCATCGAACTTGGTTGATTTAATCCAGGTATAGGCTTTCTGAAGAAAACGATTCGTCTCTGGTGTGAAAAAATAAGCAGGGTAGAGATAAAGGTAGCGGTATTTGCGTCCTTCAAAATCTCCGCCAGTTGCGTTAGTTTGGTTCATCAGAATCTGTCGCAGCATGATTTCAACTGACCAGATTGAGCAGATTTGTCGCTTTGCTGCTTGCACATTGAATAGGATTTGCCGATTGCTATAAACTTGCGGTGCAAAAAGCGTTGCCGATTCCATCTGTTCAGTGACAGTGTAAGCAGAACTCGACATTGCACAGACACTCTCGCGTCCTCGCCCAGTGGTGATTTTGGCGGATTGATATCGGTTTAGTTCGACTAAAAATGGATCAGTTTCAGGAGAAACAACGGCTCCAGTGGGGAGTGTGACAATCCGACCGATGTAAGTTCGCAAGTCGTCCCAACCATCAGGCAAGGTTATTTCTGCAATTAAAGGCTGAATGGCAGCGATCGCAACTTCAACCATTTTTTCCATCACTTCGCGAACTTGATAGTCTTCTAGCTCAAGATTTCGCTGATTGTGTTTTGCCGCTAAGTAGTACCAATCTAGCGGTACACCTCCAGTATTTTTAATCGATTGAATCGATCGTAAGTTTGCAATGATGTCCGACAGACCTAAATGCTCTGCCAATTTCTGAGTCAAATCTAATT
>DATJEM010000401.1:0-7838 GCA_035496615.1 Leptolyngbya sp. | reverse complement strand
GTTGATTTGGACGATCGATAAGTCCAATGTTCCCCCACCAAAATCGATCACAAGTAAGGTTTGTCGATCGGTTTCGGTTGCCCGCAAGGGGTCGCTCAATCCATATCCCAATGCTGCCGCGGTTGGTTCATCGATCATTCGCACTTGATTGATGTCCAGCGATTCGCAAATCTGCCCCAACCACAACCGATACGCCTCAAAACTATCAACTGGAACTGTGAATACGATCGACTCTGCAATCTCCGGATCAGTGGCTTTCAGTTGACTGATAATTTGTGTTAAAAACCAACTACCAACTTGCTCGAATCGAACCGTTTGTCCATCTAATTCGGGTAAAAATCCTTGTACATCGGTGCCGATTCCGCGTTTGAAGTTACGGAAAAATCGGGCATCGCTGCTTACGTCTAACGCTCGATCTCGCACCTGTTGACCAATGACCACATTGCCTTGCGTCGCATTCTCGACATAAACCAAACTTGGAATCAGCGGCGGATTTTGTGCCAGCCGCTGAGAAATTCCGGGAACTGAAAGAGTTTCTGACTGCTGGGTGGCTGAGTTCCAGCGCGTAATCACGGTGTTACTCGTTCCGAAATCGATCGCGTATGGCATCAAAAGCGATAAGTAAAGGATGAATTTAGGTATACCAATTCACCAAACCACAATCAATGTCCCTAGAGCAAGATTTTAGAGCGGTTTTATCTGTGAAAACTGCATTCGATTTCTAGGAGCCGCTTGAAAAATGAGAGTAGGAAGTTTTACGATCGCCGCTTTCATCCTCCTGATAGGCGGAGCGCTCGTTCATCTAGTTGGTCTTCAAAGCCGCCCTTAAGCGCGCGATACCTCTGATGTGATCGAGGTGGCTGCCAAATTGGAGCTAATTTCTGCCGAACTTGTGCCGATTTGTGATAGTCCAAGCCGCCTACTGCACTCTCTCTCGCATCATAAAGATAGCAAGGTTAAGAAGTATCCAGAGTGGTTTATGATCGTCGTTGTAAACAGAGAGCAACAAAAAAGAGGTGTAGTGTAGCTACACCCCTCTTCAACAATGCGGTTCAACAACGCGGTTCAACAATGCGGTAGCAATCTACCACTTGAGCAGATTGAATTGCTCCATATCAACCGTGTCGCGGTTGCGGTAAATCGCCAGCACGATCGCCAGCCCAACCGCTGCTTCTGCGGCAGCGATCGTAATCACAAAGATCGTAAAAATCTGTCCTTTGATCTCTTGGGGATCGAGATAGTTAGAAAACGCCATCAAATTCAGGTTGACGGCATTGAGCATGAGTTCGATCGACATCAGCACCCGTACCGCATTTCGACTTGTCACCAAGCCATAAATGCCAATACAGAAAAGAGCTGCCGCAATCAGTAAGAAATATTGAAGTTGCATCGGGATCAATCCTTAGTTTTCAGAATCGTTTTGACCCGCAGGGATCAGTTCACGCGGACGCTCTGGCAAAGTCAAAGCGGTCTCTCCAGTCTCTTCATCGATATCTGGCAGAAATTCGCGACGCGCCAAGACGATCGCGCCTACTAACGCCATCAGCAGCAACACAGAAGCGAGTTCAAACGGCAGGAGAAAATCGCTGAAGAAATGCAGACCGATTGCGACAATTGAGCTTTCTATCGGAACTGCGGTCGAAATTGCCCAGGGAGTCGTGACCACCATTGCACTCAACAGCGCGAAGATTCCAGCACAAACAAGAGCAGTCGCCGCTCGTCGAATCCAAGATTTTGCCATTGGTTTGAACGCTTCACGCTTGTTCACTAACATAATGGCGAACAAGATTAAGACGTTTACGGCTCCAACATAAATTAAGACCTGAGCCGCTGCAACAAAATCGGCATTCAACAACAGATACAGCCCAGCAATACTGATAAAAACTCCCCCTAAGAGAAAGGCAGAGTAAACGACATTTTCGAGTAGCACAACACCGAGCGCGGCTCCCAGCATCATTACTGCCAAGATCGCAAACGATACAATTTGAACACCTTCCGCTAAATTCACGGTTCCAACTCCTAAATACCGGGGAAAGTAGAGACGCAGATTGATACGCCTCTAATTGATACGCCTTTACAGGACGCAGTCAACAGGTTGTCATCAACTTTGCGACTGCTCGACAATTTCTTCAGGACGCAATCCAGCACGATGCGACCCAGCAGGAAGATCATGCGGATCAGTGACTCCTTTCGGTAAGTATGCAAACTCGCGCAGCGGTGTCACCATCGGATCGTTTGTCACCTTGTAAGGTAGACGACCTAAAGCCACACTGTCGTAGTTGAGTTCGTGTCGATCGTAGGTTGATAACTCATATTCTTCAGTCACCGACAAACAGTTTGTCGGGCAATATTCTACGCAGTTGGCACAGAAGATACAAACGCCGAAATCAATACTGTAGTGATTTAGCTTTTTCTTCTTGGTTTCTTTGTTGAATTCCCAATCGACAACCGGAAGGTTGATTGGGCAAACCCGGACACACACTTCGCAGGAAATACACTTGTCAAATTCAAAGTGAATCCGTCCCCGGAAGCGTTCTGAGAGAATCAGCTTTTCGTAAGGATATTGAACGGTAATCGGGCGGCGGCGCATATGGTCAAAGGTTACAGACAAGCCTTGACCAATGTGTTTGCCCGCTTGAATCGCCTCTTTGGTGTAGTCACCAACTTGTTTGAGAAATTTCAGCATGGGGTGTTCTCCACTCTATTTTCGGAGGTCAGCCGCCAAAAGCGACGGGGAACGTAAGTTTCAAACCTGCGGTGATCAACAGATTGACTAGCGAGACGGGAAGCAAGAACTTCCAGCCGAGGTCGAGAAGTTGGTCAATCCGCACACGGGGCACTGTCCAACGCATCAAGATCGCGAGGAAGATTAGGAAATAGGCTTTTAGAATCGTAGTCCCAATGCCGATCGTAGCGAAAATGAGCTGAAGCCACGGGGTATTTTCGCTGATTCCGATTAGATTCGCGATCGCTCCGACCGGAACCGGAAACTCCCATCCGCCCAGATAAAGCACCGCAAATAGCAATGCCGATAGGGTGAGGTTGACATACGACCCCAAATAGAACAGCGCAAACTTCATTCCAGAATATTCAGTCTGATAGCCTGCGACGAGTTCTTCTTCTGCCTCAGGCAAATCGAATGGAATCCGCTCACATTCTGCTAGTGCCGAAATCCAAAAAATGATAAATCCAACGGGTTGCCGCCAGATATTCCAGCCCAAAATGCCGTATCCCGCCTGCTGATTCACAATGTCAACGGTACTCAGCGAGTTGGACATCATGACGACAGCCAAGACCGAAAGCGCTAACGGGAGTTCATAGCTGATTGACTGCGCCGCCGCCCGTAAGCCGCCGAGCAGCGCGTATTTATTGTTCGAGGCATAGCCCGACATTAATAGCCCGATCGGGACAACGCTCGATAAAGCAATCCACAAAAAGATGCCAAGACTGACATCGGTGATCACTAGGTTTTGTCCGAACGGCAGGATTAAATAGGACAAAAAGACGGGGATGACGACGATCGCGGGACCCAGCGTAAACAGCCATTTATCTGCATTCGCGGGAACCACATCTTCTTTTAGTACAAGTTTTAATCCGTCCGCCAGCGGTGCCAGCACTCCCAAAGGTCCGATAAATTCGGGACCGATCCGCTGCTGGGCGGCGGCTGAGATTTTCCGCTCTAGCCACACCGCAATGAGAACGCTGACCGTTGCTGCGACCAGCATGATCAGCATCGGCAAGGGCATCCACAGCGCTTTGGCTGCCCCAGCGGGAATGCCGAGACTCCGCACAGTTTCAATAAAGGTTCCTTGAAGATCAATTCCTGGATTCATGGTTCCCGACTCGTAGGAAGGCACAGAGGCAGCCTGATCGCTCTTCTGATGAAGATTTATGGCTGCGCTCAACGTCTCTCAGTATAGCGGTCTGTCTGGAGCTAAAACGTATCGAACTACTGAATTTCTGACGATTTCAGCCATCAAAGAATTGAATCAAATCAATCGAGTGGAGTGAATGTTTGGTTTGAAATCGATCGCGGTTTCTCTATCAAAATCTGCGATCGACTTTTGCCCATAAAGAAACCCTCAGAAGCAAGATTCCTGAGGGCTGGAGTTCCTGAAAATCGTCACGTTGTTATCCTTGCAAGGGATCGAAAAATGCACAAGAGGGGTCTAACCCATCACTTGTGATTCACTCAGGCTGGGTATACGGTCTACGATCGGGGTGTAAGGCACATCGTGAAGCCCCGTGTAGATTTGTGTCGGGCGGAAGATCCGGTTTTCGGCTAGCTGCTCTTTCCAGTGCGCCAGCCAGCCAGCAGCCCGCGAAATGGCGAATACAGGCGTAAACAAATCTGTCGGAATGCCCAATTTGCTGTACACCAAGCCAGAGTAGAAATCGACGTTCGGGTAAATTCCTCGATGTCCGAGGCGTTCTTCAACCGCTTTTTCGAGTTCGATCGCAATATCGTAATACTTATCTTGACCAAACTTTTCAAACAGTTGCTCGGCTAGCTGTTGCAGAATGATCGCTCTTGGATCTTTCACTTTGTAAACGCGATGTCCAAATCCCATGATTCGACCTTTGCGTTCTAAGCGATCGTCCAAAAACGGGCGCACATTTTCCACTGAGCCAATTTGCTCTAGCATTTCGACCACTTCTTCGCTTGCCCCGCCGTGCAGCGGACCTGCTAGCGTTCCTACCGCCGACGCAATCACCGCATAGGGATCAGTCAGCGTTGAAGCCGTCACCATTGCCGAAAAGGTGGAAGCGTTGATCGTGTGTTCGGCGTGTAACGTTAGGCTGATATCGAAAATTCGCGCTGCGATCGGGTCAGGTTCCCGCTCGTTCAGCATATAGAGAAAATTGGCAGCGTAGCCCAAATCATCGCGAGGCTGCACTGGATCATTTCCTTTTCGCATCAGTTGGAAGGCAGCCACCATCGTTGGAACCTTTGCCAAAATCCGCACCACCGCCTCTCGGATGTACGTCGGATCGTCTAATGCCCGTTTGGAATAAAACAATCCTAGAGCCGCGGCGCAGGCTTGCAGCGCGTCCATCGGATGACCACTCTCTGGAAAACACTTCATCATGTCGCGAACGCGGTACTTCAAGCGGCGATGAGACTGAATCTCATGCTTAAACGCTGCCAAAGTTTCCTGGCTTGGCAGTTCGTTCCAAATCAGGAGGTACGCGGTTTCCAGAAACGTATTGTCCGGTTGCATCGCGAGTTCCTGAATCGGAATGCCGCGATACTCCAGAATCCCTTTTTGCCCATCTACAAAGCTTATGCTGGACTGAGTTGCAGGGATGCCCTCTAGACCTGCCCTAAATTCGACAGTCATTGCTCACCATTGGCTGAATAAAACTCACAAGTAAACTTATCAGATCCGCTGGCAAGCTTTGTAGTGTAGTTACCCTTGAAGCGATCGATCTTCTCATCGGATATCGCTCCTGAGGATAGGGAATTGATACGAAATAGCATATTTGCGTATTCAAAGCTACAAAATCCCCATACAAATCTGTAAACATTTGCAGTTTTTTATAAAAGCTAATATTATCAAATTAGTTAAGATTTAAATCTTGACGAATTTACATCTACCCAGTAACCAGTTCGCTTCTTGGTTTCTGACGAGAAGAGATTTGGTCGTTTTTTATATTCAGATCGTAAGGAGTTTTATGCCTCAAAAGATGCCTCAACCTGCTCGTAACCGTGATACGGCTCAAAAGCGATCGAACTATCGCCACCGTGAAGCGACAGCCAACCCGATGTTGGTTCGCCTGATCGAACAAGATGCGCCGCTGCTTTCCCACTCTCATCTGGTATTGATGTATGGATTTTTCCAAGCGGAGATGGCTCCCGAAGCCAATCAAGGGGTTGCTTCCTGGATTAAAGACTGCATTCGCCAGTATGGATTGCCCAGTTTGGTTCGGTTTGATTCTCACCGCCGCGCTCAAATCTTTCGACGAGATCAGTTTCAACCCTGGATCGAACCCTTGATGAAACAGGCTTGCTAGATCAGATTTCTGCAAGTTGTTAGCGATGCATTAGATCGGGGATGCAGGATTGGCTGAACGTTGGGTTTGATTTGAACGATACCGTTTGAAAGATACAGCAGAAAGCTAACAACACAAGTTTCTGAGAATTTGCTCCATTCAGCACGTTTTGTCGTTGATCGAATCCGCTAGAGTGAGCGAAGAGATCTTCTAAGATGCTGAGATTATGTCGAACTATGACCTTCTGCTGCGTCAGTGTCAGCTCCTTCGATCGCCTGATGTTTCTGAAGTAGTGGATGTGGCGATTCAGTCCGGTGAGATCGTCGAAATTGCCCCTCACCTGGACGCGACAGCCGAGATAGAACTAGAAATCCAAGCGCGTCTAGTCAGTCCGCCGTTTGTCGAATCGCATATTCACTTAGACTCTGCTCTAACGGCGGGTGAGCCACGCTGGAATCAAAGCGGCACCCTGTTTGAGGGCATTGAGATATGGCGAGAGCGAAAGCAGGATCTCTCGCTGGAAGATGTGAAACACAGAGCGATCGAGACGCTGAAACAACAGGCGTTGCAGGGGGTTCTTTTTGTGCGGAGCCATGCGGATGTCAGTGAGGCGAGTTTGACGGCGCTCAAAGCACTGCTTGAAGTCCGCGAAGCTGTCAAAGATTGGATCACGTTGCAAGTGGTTGCCTTTCCGCAAGATGGCATTTACGGCGGTGCAAAGAATGAGCAGCTAATCGAAGAAGCAATGCGGTTAGGCGCGGATGTGGTTGGGGGCATTCCGCACTATGAGCTAACGCGGGAAGATGGCGTGCGATCGGTGCATCGTGTCTTTGAACTAGCAGAGCAGTACGATCGCTTGATCGATATTCACTGTGACGAAATCGATGACGATCAATCTCGATTTCTCGAAGTCGTTGCCGCCTGTGCGATTCGGAGCGAAATGGGGTCAAAAGTCACTGCAAGTCACACAACTGCATTCGCCTCCTATAACAATGCGTATGCACTCAAACTATTGGGATTTCTCAAGCGTACGCAGCTTAATTTCATCGCCAATCCGCTGATCAACATCACTCTACAAGGTCGCACCGACACTTACCCCAAACGGCGAGGCGTAACGCGAGTGAAAGAACTTTGGCAACAAGGAATGAATGTCAGCTTGGGTCATGACTGCGTTCAAGATCCGTGGTACTCATTGGGTACAGGCAATATGCTAGATGTTGCATCAATGGCAGTCCATGTTTGTCAAATGACTGGAACATCTGAGATCAATGCTTGCTACAACATGGTGACTTGGGGCGGCGCGAAGACGCTGAACCTTCAGGATCAATACGGCGTTGAGGTCGGCAAACCTGCGAATTTGATTGTGTTGGATGCGGACGATCGCTATGATGCCATTCGCCGTCGTGCCACTGTTCAATATGTGATCTCTCAAGGCAAACTTCTGGCTCAAACCGAACCCCCTCGAACGAAGTGGCGGGGTAGAGAATTCTAATTTTGAGTTAAAACCTTAGCAAGTCTCCAAGCCCTCCTAAAAAATCTTTGAGCGATCGCGGCTCTAAATTTGCAACCCAACCATCTGTGCGAATCGGTTGCTCAAATTTCGATCGAGATTGAGCGTCTATGTCCAGGCTAAATCGTACTTTGCCCGAAGTCGGTGGTAAAGCTCTAAAAACCTCTCCGTCCGCCGATCTTCGCTGAAATGTGTGTGCGATCGCTGATGTCCTGCCTTTCCCATTTGCTCGGCTAAGTCGCGGTTTTGTAATAGCGTCAGCAGTGCTTCTGAGAGTGCATCAAGCTGATTGGGTGGCACTAACAAGCCAGTCACCTTATGCTGAACAATCTCT
>DATJEM010000400.1:0-3382 GCA_035496615.1 Leptolyngbya sp. | reverse complement strand
TCCAGAATGAGACGAAGGTAGAAATTACTCCATTTTTCAAAGACGGCTCTCCGAAACACAAGGCTGCTGATCATTGCTCCGCTCCTGGTTCGACTTGTCCTCTTTTACGGGCTGATTCCCCTTCGTTTCATGACCTCGATATCGTGCTACTACACCAATGCTTCCAGTCAGCTTCAACAAATTCGCCTGCAAAACAGCGATCGGATGGACTTCGATCGCATGGTGTTTCCCGGCGAGAAATTTATCTTTGAAGCATTGCCCGAAGGATGGTTAGAAATTCATACTCACACCACAACGGGACTACAACTCTTTCAAACGATCGCCTGTTTGCGGCTACAAGTCCTTCAGCGGCAGCAAGCAGAACTTGAGACCTAAAGGAGGAGACAGCCATGCCTGAACCAACAAAAACGCTTTGTCCCTACTGTGGGGTTGGCTGCGGCTTAGAAGTGCTGCCGCCTGGAATGCCGGGAAAAGCAGTCAATCGGGATAAAGATGGAACTCCAATTTGGAATGTCCGAGGCGATCGTACTCATCTTTCCAGTCAAGGAATGGTCTGCATCAAAGGCGCGACGATCGCAGAATCCCTCCACAAAGATCGATTGCGCTATCCGATGCTCCGAGACTCGCTCGATCAGCCGTTTCGACGGGCAACTTGGGAAGAAGCTCTCTCCAAGATTGTCGATCGCATTCGCACAGTGAAGTTTACACAAGGCGTTGATGCGATCGGGATGTACGCCTCAGGACAGTTCCAAACCGAAGACTATTACATCGCTCAAAAGCTGATCAAAGGCTGCCTCGGAACGAATAACTTTGATGCCAATTCCCGCCTGTGTATGTCTTCTGCGGTTGCCGGATACATTCAAAGCTTTGGGGCAGATGGGCCGCCCTGCTGCTATGAAGATCTAGAGCAAACTGACTGTGCTTTCTTGATTGGAACCAACACCGCAGAATGTCATCCGATCGTCTTCAATCGCTTTCGGCGCTATCACAAAAAAAATCCCGATGTGAAGCTAGTAGTAGTTGACCCACGCCGCACCGAAACGGCTGAAGTTGCCGATCTCCATCTTGCGATCAATCCGGGTACAGATATTGATTTGATGTATGGCATTGCGTTTTTACTGCTGCGCTGGGGCGATCTGGATTCCACCTTTATCGATGCACACACCAGCGGATTTGAAGCCTTCAAAGAAGTCGTGCGCCACTATCCGCCCGATGTCGTTGCGATTCGATGTGGAATTGCCGAAGTCGATCTGCTGACGGCTGCCCACTACTGGAGCAAATCAAAGCGCGTAATTTCCATGTGGTCAATGGGCATCAATCAATCCTCAGAAGGAACCGCAAAAGTTCGATCGATTATCAACCTTCACTTGATGACCGGACAAATCGGTAAGCCCGGATCAGGTCCCTTCTCGCTCACCGGACAGCCTAATGCCATGGGCGGACGCGAAGCGGGGGGACTCTCTCATTTGCTGCCGGGATATCGATCGGTACACAAC
Organism: Leptolyngbya sp.; assembly: GCA_035496615.1. Classification (GTDB taxonomy): domain Bacteria; phylum Cyanobacteriota; class Cyanobacteriia; order Leptolyngbyales; family Leptolyngbyaceae; genus Leptolyngbya. The sequence continues at coordinate 1,886 of DATJEM010000400.1, read as the reverse complement.
CCAGAACACCGTGCCCATCTTGAGCGGTTTTGGCAGCTTCCCCCCCATTCAATGTCACCGCATCCCGGTCGCACCGCTTGGGATATGATCACCGGACTCGAAACCGGAGAGATTGGACTGCTTTGGGTCGCGGCAACAAATCCAGTGGTGAGTATGCCAGATTTGGAACGAACGAAAGCGGCACTGCGTCGATCGCCGTTCACCATCTATCAAGAGTGCTACTATCCCACCGAAATGACGGACTATGCCCATGTGTTGCTTCCGGCTACCCAATGGAGCGAAAAAACAGGCGTAATGACCAATTCCGAACGTCGCGTCACCTTGTGCCCTCAGTTTCGGGTAGCTCCTGGAGAAGCACGATCGGACTGGGAGATTTTCGCCGAAGTCGGACGGCGGTTGGGCTATCGCAAGCAGTTTGGGTTTAACTATGCGGCTGAAGTCTATGCAGAATTTGTGCAACTCACCCGCGATCGACCGTGTGATCAATCGGGCTTGAGTCATACCTTCCTGCGCGAAAAAGGCGCAACCCAATGGCCGTTTTCTAGCAAAGCAGAATCACTTCAGCAAAAAACCGAGAAAGCCAAACGCCTTTATACCGATTTGAAATTTCACACGGCGGATGGCAAAGCGCGATTTTCTACGGTGTATTCGCGTGGACTGGCAGAGCCGCCCGACGATCGCTATCCGTATGTTCTAACTACAGGTCGATTGTATGGTCATTGGCACACTCAAAGTCGCACGGGACGGATCGATAAAATTCGCCAAATGTACCCCCATCCATTCATTGAAATTCATCCCAAAGATGCGGCAAAGTTAGGCATTCAGGCTGAAGAAATGATCGAAGTCCGATCGCGTCGAGGCAGGGCGCAATTTCCGGCAAGAATCACCAAAGCAATTTCTCCGGGAACCGTGTTCGTGCCGATGCACTGGGGCGCGCTCTGGGCAGACAACGCCGAAGCGAATGCGCTGACTCACTCGATCGCCTGTCCCGATTCAAAACAACCAGAACTCAAAGCCTGCGCGGTGCAACTGATTCCGGTGGCAACGCTCGATTCGGCGGATACCACGATCGCCGACCAGTCATCGCTGTTCGCTGCGGCATCCTCTTGAACCAGAACCCTCCGGCGCTTCTGAAATGCGTCGGGCACAGCATCGCAGGAGATTATTATTAACTCTTCTCGCGGAATTTCCCACTTGCCGATGCGGTGGGGATGGATAGCGACAGGGCGTTAGCCCTAATCTCCTAGATATCAACACAACCCTTTTACTAATTTTTCTTACTAATAAACCTAAAACCCAGTCAGATATAGAGATGAAACACGCAGTTAAGGTACGAATTTATCCAACCGATGAGCAGCAAATTGCGCTATCAAAAGCGTTTGGCTGTGCTCGTTGGTTTTGGAACAATTCGCTTGCGATCACCAATCAACTCTATAAAGAGACGGGTAAAGGCTTATCTCAGCAAGGGATGAATGACCGCTTACCCGGACTCAAGAAAGAATTTGAATGGTTGCAGAACCTTATAGCCAAGTACTGCAAAGCGTATCTCTGAATCTATCGAGAGCATTTATCAACTTCTTTGAAGGACGGGCATCATTCCCCAACTTCAAATCGAAACAAGGGAAGCAATCGATTCAATATCCTCAGAGTGTCAAGATCACCGATGCAGGCTTGAAGCTTCCTAAACTGGGAATCATCAACGCCAAAGTTCATCGCGTGTTTGACGGCAAGCTGAAGACCGTTACTGTCTCGCTCATGCCATCTGGTAAGTATTTCGCATCGTTGCTCTTCGATGATGAACTGCCAGAAGTTGAAAAAACGATTGACGGCAAGGCAGTGGGGATTGATTTGGGTCTGACGCATTTCGCGATTACCTCGGATGGCTC
>DATJEM010000399.1:0-4948 GCA_035496615.1 Leptolyngbya sp. | reverse complement strand
AGCGAAGCAATAAAATAGTAGCTATGATCATATCCTGCTTGAAACCGCAGCGTTAGCGGTTGCCCAACAGATTCGCACGCTTGTTGAAATACTTCGGGCAAGAGTTGGTGTTCTAGAAATTGATCGCTCGTGCCTTGATCAATCAGAATCGATCGGGGAAATTGCTGAATCTGGACTAGCTCCGTTGCATCATACGATCGCCAACTCGATCGATCTGAGCCTAGATAGTTTGAGAACGCTTTTTCCCCCCACTGACACTGCATCGGTGCACAAATCGGCGCAAACGCAGACACAGATTGATACTGCTGCGGATTTTTCAACGCGCAGATCAATGCTCCATGTCCGCCCATTGAATGTCCAAAGATGCTTTGTCGATCGACCCTCACCGGAAAGTTTGACTGAATCAAACTCGGCAACTCATCGACCACATAGCTGTACATTCGATAGTGCTGACTCCAGGGATCTTGAGTCGCATCCACATAGAATCCTGCACCTGTGCCAAAATCCCAATCGTCATCCTCGCCGGAAATGCCCGTATTGCGGGGGCTAGTATCGGGAGCTACTAAAATCAATCCGTGCTTTGCAGCAAATTGTTGTGCGCCTGATTTTGCCATGAAATTTTCTTCAGTACAGGTTAGACCTGCCAGAAAATACAGGACGGGAAGAGATTGTGATTTTGCTTGCGGAGGCAGATAGATTGAGAATTTCATCGGAGCCTGGCAAGCGTTCGATCGATGCGAATACACTTCGATCGAACCGCCAAAACATCGCGTTTGACTGATTAATTCAAGGCTCATCAAAACGTCACCACCGATCGAATTACTTCTCCTTTGTGCATCAGATCGAAAGCTTCGTTAATTTGCTCGATCGGCAAAATCTTTGAGACCAAATCATCAATGTTGATCTTGCCGTCCATATACCAATCCACAATCTTCGGCACATCCGTTCGACCCTTTGCCCCGCCAAAGGCTGAACCTTTCCAAACTCGCCCCGTCACAAGCTGAAACGGTCGAGTACTAATCTCCTGTCCCGCGCCCGCAACGCCAATAATCACACTTTCGCCCCATCCTTTATGGCAGCATTCCAACGCTTGCCGCATCACCTTGACATTACCAATACATTCAAAACTATAGTCGGCTCCGCCTTTGGTCAAGTCCACCAGATAAGGAACTAAATCGCCTTCAACCTCGCTGGGATTGACAAAGTGAGTCATGCCTAACTTTTCGGCTAAAGTGCGCTTACTCGAATTGAGATCAACCCCGATGATCATATTCGCGCCGACCATTCGCGCCGCTTGAATCACGTTTAGACCAATGCCACCAAGTCCGAACACAACCACATTGGCACCCGGTTCAACTTTGGCAGTATTGATCACGGCTCCGATTCCAGTCGTCACCCCACAACCAATGAGACAGACTTTCTCAAAAGGGGCATCTTCACGAATTTTGGCGATCGCAATTTCTGGTAAAACCGTGTAGTTGGAGAACGTCGAAGTCCCCATGTAGTGCAAAATTGGCTGACCGTCGATCGAAAATCGGCTCGTCCCGTCGGGCATTACGCCCTTTCCTTGCGTCGATCGAATTGCTTGACAAAGATTGGTTTTGCCGCTGAGACAATATTCACAGTTGCGGCACTCCGGCGTATACAGCGGGATCACATGATCCCCAGGTTTGACACTCTTTACGCCTTCACCCACTTCGACGACGACTCCGGCTCCTTCGTGACCCAAAATGGCTGGAAACAAACCTTCTGGATCTGCACCCGAAAGCGTGTAAGCATCGGTATGACAAATTCCGGTCGCTTTAATCTCGACCAACACTTCTCCAGCTTTGGGCGCTTCGAGTTGAACCGTTTCTAGCTTGAGAGGCTCCCCCGCTTTGTAAGCAACAGCGGCTTTTGTATCCATTTTCTTAACCTGCTCGGACTGATGCAAGTGTAACGCTGATTAAGATTGATTCGAGACGCGGGTAAAAAATTGACATAATGGAAGCTGCGTTTCAAGAGATTGATGTTTATGCAGACTAGCGATCGTCCTCAACTTGCTTCCGTGTTTTCAGTGGCTCGAATTGCCTCGGTGTCTCGCAAAACGGGCGAAACCGATGTACAGGTGACGGTGAATCTCGATGGCACTGGAAAATGTGTGGCGAAAACGGGAATTCCTTTTCTCGATCATATGCTGCATCAAATTTCATCCCACGGACTGATTGATCTGGATGTGCAAGCGATCGGAGATTGGGAAATCGATGATCATCACACAAATGAAGATGTTGGGATCACCTTAGGAATGGCGATCGCGAAAGCATTGGGCGATCGTAAAGGGATTGTTCGCTTTGGGCACTTTGTCGCGCCGCTGGACGAAGCATTGATCCAAGTTGCGCTTGATTTTTCGGGTCGTCCCCATCTGAGCTACGGCTTAGAAATTCCGACTCAGCGGGTGGGAACTTATGACACGCAATTGGTTCGTGAATTCTTTGTGGCGATCATTAATCATGCTCAAATGACCCTCCACATTCGACAGCTAGACGGGATCAATTCACACCATCTGATTGAGGCGACGTTCAAGGCGTTTGCGCGATCGATGCGGATGGCAGTCGAGATTGATCCGCGTCGGGCGCATGAAATTCCAAGTTCAAAAGGTGTGCTGTAGATGCGAGGTTGGCAAGTGGGAGTGGGAGTGGGAGCGGCGATTCTATTGGGGTCGCCTATCGTCGAATTGTCGGGGATTGGCTTGACTGGGATTGGCTTGACTGGGATTGGGTTGAATCGGGCGATCGCTCAAGAAAGTATCTGGAAACGGTTTACTTCGCAGCAAGGGAGATTTTCGATCGTCCTGCCGGGAACGCCGAAAGAGCGCAAAGAAGGTGGCTTAACGCTGTTTGAACTGATTCGAGATGATGAATCGGTGCGCTATTCTGTCGGATTTCTCGATCTGCCTGTTGCACCCGGAGCCGATAAAAAGATCCAAAACGAAGTCTATGAAGGCGTTCGCAGAGGAGCGGCAAAGGATCAAGGAGAATTGCTGTCGTACCGCACGATTCAACTCAACGGATTTCCGGGGCGAGAAATGAACTTCAAGCTACCGGATGACATGGTGGCAAAGTGGCGGGTTTACATCGTCAACAAACGAGCCTATTTTGTCAGTGTCACCACCACTCAGCAAAATCAAGCACAAGGATTGGCAACCAGTATTGATGTATTTCTCAACTCTTTTCGGCTAGTTGGAAAACATTAGCTGAGTTGATCAAGATTGGGTCGAACTTTGGCACGAATCGCGATCGCGGTAATGTTGTCGTGCCCGTTGTATTGGTTCGCCAAATCGATCAGTTGACTCACGCTTTGATCGAGATTGTTTTGCGAACTTAGCATCGGGTCAACATGACTCTGCCAATAAGTTTCTAACAAATTATTATCCGTCAAGCCATCCGATGCCAACAGCAGCAAAACATCTTCGTTAATTTCAAAAAACTGCACATCCGGATTGACAAAATACTCATCCCGCGGACCTAGCGCTTGAGTCAGTTGATAAGCATCGGGGCGACCGTAAGCGATCTCCGGTTCCACGCCGCGCAGAATCTCGCGCTGTCCTACTTCATGATCCAACGTTACCTGCTCCAGTCCCGCTTTGCGAGTGTAGCGATACAACCGACTATCGCCGACATGAGCGATCGCAGCTTCCGTATCATGAATCAACGCCATCACGAGCGTAGTTCCCATTCTGCCGCTGCCCGATCGGAGTCCTTCTTGATTCACGTTATAAATTGCTTTGTTTGCTTGCTGCACGGCATCTCGAATCACCTCCGCAGAAGGCAGTTTTGCGGCTTGTTTGCCGCTGTCAATGTCCCGCCAATATTGTCGAAAATAGCTCCGCAAGGTATCGAGCGCCATTTGGCTTGCAACTTCGCCGCTGGCGTGTCCACCCATGCCATCGCACAAAACATACAATCCTCGTGCTTGAATTACCTTATTGATCGGAGACTGCACTTTGTCAATTTGGGTATCGATGCCGAAGCAATCTTCGTTGTGATCGCGCTGCCGTCCAATATCAGTCCGTCCTGCATCTTCTAAGCTAAACAACTGCATCGGTAAAACGATCGTTGGCATATCATCCTGATCATCGTCGTGATCCGAGTCGGGAATCACTGTAACTGCTTGTTCAGGAGGCATTTCAGAGTCACTGGAAAACTTATCGGAGGATTGCGGGTCAGACATGATCTCAGAGTCGGTAAAGTCGGATTGGGTCTCATACGCGATCGCTTTGAGGCGCGATCGAAGGTCGTCTACAGTAGAGATCGATTCAGCTTGAAGATCGATTAGCAACAGATGCAAAGCGGCAGACTGCGTTTGATTGAGCTTTGATAAGAGGGTCTGCCAGATTGTACCCAAGTTTTTTAGGCTTGGCGCAGTCACAGGCTCAGGCAGCAGTTGTTCTAAACACAGCAGTTGATCTTCATCAAGTCGAAGGTTGTGTGGCTCTAGAAGACTCTGACGCAGTTGATAGGATTCCAAGACTTCCCACAGGTCGAGCATTTCGTAGAACCAGTGCAGAACTTGTAGCATTGGCACGATCGCACGGCTGGTCAGAAAGTCGCCGATCGTGGTTAGGTGCGATCGGTTTTCTAGAATCAAAGTCTCTTGATCGTCATTTTGCCACGCATTCAACAACAGCGGCAAAATTTGACGCAAATGTGGCTCTAGTTCTAAATAGGGAATCGCCGCTTGAGGCGGCGTTTCTAGAATGGCGGGTTTGAGCGGTTCTCGATCGAGGACTTGCAGCAAAGATGCGGCGGATTCCAAAATCTGATAGCGCTGCTGATCATCTAAATAATCAGCATCAGGCTGGAAGGGATGGGTAAACCAGACCGATCGAATGGTTCCCGTGATGGTGTTGCAATTCCAGCATTGATAGTCGCTCCACTCGATCGATTCGCCACAGTTTGGACAGGGTTTT
>DATJEM010000398.1:0-6689 GCA_035496615.1 Leptolyngbya sp. | reverse complement strand
TAAGATGCCCAAGATCGTTAGTGCAGGCGCAAAGTCAGGAACAGCAAAAAGGACAGCGAGAACTGATCCCACTGTCCGACTTGAATTGAGATGATGTCGAGCCTTATTTCTTCGGTGCGAGGAGCATCATCATATTGCGTCCCTCTCTTTTCGGAGCTTGTTGGACTTCGGCAAGGTCTTGCAGGTCGCCTGCCATCCGTTTCAGCAAAGTTTCAGCGAGGTCACTATGCTGAATTTCTCGTCCCCGAAACATGATGGTTGCTTTTACCTTATCTCCGGCTTTGAGGAAGCGTTCGGCTTGATTGATGCGCACGTTGTAATCGTGTTCCTCGATTTTGTAGCGCATTTTGACTTCCTTCACGTCCACAGTATGCTGCTTTTTCCTGGCTTCTTTGGCTTTCTTTTCCTGCTCGAATTTGTGCTTACCGTAGTCGATAATTTTGACGACAGGGGGATCAGCCTTGTCGCTGACGAGTACGAGATCGAGTTCCTTTTCGTCTGCCATCGTTTGGGCTTCACGCGAAGCCATGATGCCAAGCTGTGAGCCGTCTGCATCAATGACGCGAACTTTAGGAAATCGAATCCGATCGTTAATCACGGGCATATCGCGATTGAGTCTTTTTTCTATCACAAGCACCTGTTGGAATGAGTGGATAAAGGGACAAGGTTCGATCGAGCAGACTCGATCGAAGAACCGTATGAATGAACTGAAAGATCTGTATTCGTCATTCTACTCAGTCCAGCCAGATTTCTCTCCTGTTTGTTACTGACTCCTTAATATTTTTTTGGGGCGGTGGAGCAAGATGCGGTTGGGAAGACATTTCGCGCCGGATCCAGCCGTTGAGGGTGAAGCGACTATCGGCAAAGAGACGCGATCGACAAACGACAGGCAAAACCTCATGCAGAAGATGGCTCGGAAAAAAGACAATACTGTTATTTAGCGGTTCGATATCTTGATAGGAGTTTGCCTCAACATAGAACCCATTTTCTAAGTTCAAGTCATAGATCCTCAGCGCTCCACCCGAAAAATTCTTTGGCTCTCGGTTGAAGTAGTAAACATAGGAAAGAATTCGATTCGCAGCGTCTTCGCTGCCATTATCGTTGTGAATTTTATAATAATTCTCATCATTGTGAGCGGTAAGCTGAATTTCGATCTGAGAAATTGAAAAGGGCTGAATTTTCCAGCTTTCTAGAAGGGACGGCACAATCGATGCTACTTTCTGAATCATCCAATGTTCATAAGCTTCAAACTGATAGAGAATTTGGGATTTTCGATAGTCGATTGCGCCCGTTGAAGTGGTGGTTGAAACGAATTGATTTTCACGATCGAGGACATATTTGAGTAAGTCCGAACGATCTGCGGGAGCAAGAAAATCTTCAATTTGGATAAATTGGGCGGGTTGGTAGCTCATAAAAGTGCGCGATCGTCACCCCTATTTCACACCGAATCCGCTCAATCCATTACAAATTCTCAATAATTTTTTAGAGTTTCGAGAGATTCTAAACCGGATGATAGTCTCGCGCTGCAGGATCAAACTCTCGATGCGAGGAACGTCCTGGATTGTAGCCTTCGTTCCGAACGCGACGACGCAGATCACCCATATCCGGTGAAGCCTTTACGGCATCTTCCGGCGTGATCTTACCGAGTAGAATTAGCTCACACAGCACTTGATTCATCACCTGCATTCCTTCATTTGTGTCCGTTTCCATCAGTTGGAAGGCATCCATTTCTTCTCCCTTCAGCAAGTAGTCTTGCATTGCGGGCGTATTCACAAGAATCTCATGTACCGCAGTTCTTTGACCATCGGTGGTTGGAAGAAGTTGCTGAGAAATAACAGAAATAAGAGATTCTAAAATCTGAATTTTCATGGCAGGCTGCTCGTCAGGGCTGTAGATATTTAGTAAGCGATTGAGAGTTGAAATTGCGCCTTTAGTATGCAGGGTTCCCAATACCAAATGACCCGTCTGTGCAGCTTTTAGCGCCGTGTCGATCGTCACGCGATCGCGCATTTCGCCTACCAAAATCACATCTGGATCTTCTCGCAATACCGCTCTTAATGCGTGTTGAAATTCATGGGTATGTAATCCGACCTCGCGCTGACTAATCAGGCATTTTTCAGAAGTGTGAACATACTCAATTGGGTCTTCGATCGTCACAATGTGACGCTGATCCGTTTCGTTCAGATAACGAATCATTGCCGCGATCGAGGTCGATTTTCCTGACCCCGTTGGACCTGTCACTAGAATCAGTCCTTGCTGCTGGCTTACCAAATGTTTGAGGACTGAGGGCAATCCTAATCGATCAATCGTTGGAACTTCTAGCGAAATGAGCCGCAGCACGATCGCGCCTCCGGTCAAACTCTCGAAGCAATTGACCCGGCAGCGGAGAAAACCGGGATAGTAAATTGCGGTGTCGAGTTCCTTTTCTTGCTCAAATCGATCGCGTTGTTCAGGTGTCAGCATTTCTGCCAGAAATTGATCAAACATTTCGGGGGTGATTGCTGCTTGAGACTGACGCACCATCTGACCCCGAATTCGATACCGTGCGGGTTCTCCCACTCGGAGATGAATATCGGATGCCTGTTTTGTATAAGCATCCTGAACCAGCCGCCGAACGGTGACGGAAGTTGAATTCGATCGGGCGACTGTTCGCTTCAATCCCATTGCAGCAGGTGGAGGGGGGGGAACAGACTGCGATCGCGGACGGGATTGAGCCAACTCGTTTATGTGATCTTTTGTAGGATCTATTTGTGTCATAGCTTCAGGCTTCCATGAATGCCGTAATGAGAAGGAATGGGCAAATCAACGAGGGGGCAGGGCGGAAAATACTTTAAGTTCTACGACTGTAACGGAAGAGAAGGCTAGTAAATATACGGGGGCGCTAAGTTTGCAAAAGATTTTTAGTTGCGTACAGCACGGAGATTGTGATCGATCGTACCAAAACTGAATGAACCTCCTGATCTAAAAGGTTCTCTCTTGGTTCAGTCTGGTGCATTCTAGAGGGATTCTTCTTCGTAAAGCCTTTACAGATCATGCGTACCGTCACTCGGATTACCACCTGGCTCGAACTGCATTGGGTAAATCCCGCTTATAGCGGCTGGCTTTTGGGCGGAATGGGCGGCTTTTTTTTCTTTGCGGCAACGAATTCAATGTCTGGTTGGCTTTATGCAATGAGCGGCGTTGCAGTGGCGCTAATGACGATCGCGGCAATTCTCTCTCGTCGAACTTTGCGCGGACTGACGATCACGCGCCGTCCAATTCAGCCGATTAGCGTCGGGGATCAAATCACGATCGAGCTTTTGATCCAAAATTCAACTCGTCAGCGCAAAACTTTAATTCAAGCCGAAGATTTGATTCCCTCAGTTCTAGGAACGCCCATTCAGCGGGTCGTTGAGTTGATTAACCCAAAAAGTTCTTTCTACTGGGTGTATCAGCATCAAGCAACGCGACGGGGAATTTATCGCTGGCAGGAAGTTAATTTACGGACGGCTGCACCCTTGGGGCTGTTTTGGTGTCGAAAACCGTTTCGATCGACCGCGATCGCCGTGATCTACCCCACCGTTTTACCGCTGAATCGCTGCCCATTGATGGATCAACTTGGACAACAAACGAGCTTACAACTCCAATCCCAACGCACAAAAGCGGCAACCGAAGGAATGACTCGATCGCTGCGCCCTTACCGTTGGGGCGATCCGATGCGGATGATTCATTGGCGTAGCAGTGCCCGATATGGAGAATTGCGGGTGCGGGAGTTGGAAACGCTAACCAGTGGTCAAGAAATCGTCATTGCCTTGGACAACGGGGCGAATTGGGAAATAGAAGCGTTTGAAGAAGCCGTTACAGCGGCGGCATCGCTCTATTTTTATGGCGATCGACAAACCCTGACGATTCGACTTTGGACAGCCGGAACCGGACTGATTCAAGGACATCAATCGGTTTTAGAAGCTTTGGCAGAAATTCAAGCGAATGCAGCCGTGCGATCGCACCCTTTGCCAGATGCGACAATCGTTTGGCTCACCCAGAATGCAAATAGTTTGAATGCCTTGCCGGATGGGAGTCGATGGTTACTGTGGGGAAACAGAGCGCCAAACGCTGCACATTCAGGGATCGTAGTGAAAACGGGGCGATCGCTGCAAGCTCAATTACAGGACAGTCTTTAATGGATACAGAAATTCCAGAAGAATTTTGGCAAGGAATCGCTCAGTTCAACCGCGGCGAATTCTATGCCTGTCATGACACTTTAGAAGCGATTTGGATTGAAGCTCCACGGTTTGAGAAAAATTTTTATCAAGGCATTCTCCAAATTGCAGTTGGACTGTACCATTTGAGCAATCACAACTGGCGGGGATCTGTGATTTTGCTGAGTGAAGGCATCAATCGACTTCAAGCCTATCAGCCTGAGCATGGCGGAGTTGATGTGGAACGATTAATTGATGATGCTGCCGAATTCCTGAACGAAGTGCAAACTGTCGGACACGATCGCGTCGCTCAAATCGTGCTAACCCACACGATCCCGCCTGAATCTCAAGATAAAATTTTCCTTTCTCCACCAATCATCCAGAAGCGCTAGACGAAAGCTGGAATCATACCGTTAGAGAGAGTTAGCAAGCCAAATTGAAACTTGCGGTACGGGTCGTTCGTCTCTAAATTCAGCGCACTCAAACAGTAGCGATTAAAGTAGTAATTGGAATATTTAGAGATTTAGTCGATCGCGTCCGCTGAACTTTCTCGCAATGATATATTCGAGTTCACTGATATATTCGAGTTCACATTGCCTTATTTGCCCTCCTACACAGTTTCCACCCATGTTTCGTCTTCGATCGCTTCTCCTTTTCCCCGTGATTGCTGCCTCAATCTTCGCGACAGGAAGCAATTCAATTGCTCAAGCTCCTTCTAACTCCACACCGCTAACCCTCAGAGCGAATAGCACTGAAGCAAATGCTAAAACGGGTGTGGTCGTCGCAAAAGGCAACGTTCAGATCAACTATCCGGCTCGGCAAATCCAAGCGACCTCGGCTCAAGCGATTTACTATAGCAACGAGCGGCGGATCGTCTTGACAGGCGATGTTTATGTCCTGCAACAGGGAAATAGTCTCCGAGGAGAAACCATCACCTATCTCGTCGATGAAGGGCGGTTTGTGGCTTTGCCGCAGCCCAATAAGCAAGTAGAAGCGATTTATATGATTGAGGCTCCGAATGCGCCAACAACCCCCGCGCCCGCCGCGCCCGCCCCTTTCAGCCCAAAATCCCAATTTCAATCGACTACTCGCTAACACATTACGTCCCCTCTTTCTCTAGCGCAGACTCCAGGAGCGGGTTTTGAGAATTGTTTTAGATAATATCCATAAGTCTTTTGGCGATCGCTCGGTCGTCAATCGAGTCAGTTTATCGGTGGCTCAAGGTGAAGTCGTCGGGCTTTTAGGTCCAAACGGAGCCGGAAAGACAACAACATTTTATATCGCAACCGGACTCGAAAAGCCCGACAGCGGCAGAGTATTGCTCAACGATCGAGAAGTGACCCAGCTTTCGATCAACAAACGTGCTCACTTAGGCATTGGCTATCTCGCCCAAGAGTCGAGCATTTTCCGGTATCTGACCGTTCGCGACAATATTCTATTAGTTTTGGAACAAACCAAAGTTCCGCGCTGGCAATGGAACGATCGGTTAAACAGCTTATTGAAAGAATTTCGCCTTGAGAAAGTGGCTTCAACGCTGGGAATTCGAGTCTCAGGGGGAGAACGTCGCCGCACTGAACTCGCTCGCGCCCTTGCCACTGGAGTCGATGGACCCAAATTTCTCTTTCTGGATGAGCCGTTTGCTGGCGTTGATCCGATCGCCGTTGCCGAAATTCAGGAGATCATTGCTCAACTGCGCGATCGACAGATGGGGATTTTGATCACGGATCATAATGTCCGAGAAACGTTGGCAATCATCGATCGAGCTTACATCATGCGAGACGGTCAGATTCTCGCAGCGGGCAGTGCTGAGGAGCTTTACAATAACCCCTTAGTTCGTCAGTATTATCTCGGAGATAATTTTCACCATTAAAGCCGATTAAAGTCCTATGTCTCTCGCTTCTTCTCCACCTCGATCGCCGATTTCAGTCCTCGATCGCTACATCACATGGCAGTTGCTCGGTCCGTTTGTGTTTGGGGTTGCGGCGTTCTCGTCGATTTTGCTGTCGGTCGGAGCGCTGTTTGATCTGATTCGCCAAATGACGGAGGCGGGCTTGGCATTATCGATCGCGGGTCGCATCCTGATCCTACGAATGCCAGAATTTATCGCATTGTCGTTTCCGATGGCAACGCTGCTTTCGGCGTTGATGGTTTACAGTCGGCTGTCGAGTGATAGTGAACTGATTGCTTTACGCAGCGCTGGGATTAGTGTCTATCGGTTGGTTGCCCCTGCGATCGTCTTAAGTTTGGTGGTTTCGGTGCTAACGTTTGGGTTTAATGAAGCGATCGTTCCTGCCGCAAAGTATCAAGCCACTACGACTCTCGCTCAAGCCCTCAAACAAGACAAGCCGAAATTTGACCAGAAAAACATTGTGTTTCAGCAGTATCGAGACGCGAAGCAATCGGACGGAGGTTCACAGCAAACCCTTGAGCGCATTTTTTATGCTCAACGATTTGATGGCAAGCAGATGAAAGGCTTAACGGTATTGGATTTTTCTCAAGAAGGACTCAACC
>DATJEM010000397.1:0-7792 GCA_035496615.1 Leptolyngbya sp. | reverse complement strand
CCAACCTACCCCCGAGATCGCATTGAGTTTAACACAGTAGTCAGCGAAGCTTACGGCTGTCGAATCTCCCTTTCTGCAACCGGATACTATCGAACCCCAAATCTGACTTGGGATGCTGAAACTGGAAAAGGGAGACCATTCTACTACTTTGCTTATGGTGCAGCAGTCAGCGAAGTTGAGATCGATCGCTTTACGGGAATGTTCAAACTCCGCCAGGTAGACATTGTGCATGATGTCGGAGAATCGCTGAATCCATTGGTCGATCGAGGTCAAATTGAAGGCGGTTTCGTTCAGGGGATGGGCTGGCTGACTATGGAAGAATTGGTTTGGGATGCACAAGGACGACTCCGCACCGATGCACCCAGTACTTACAAAATCCCAACGATCGGCGAAGTGCCCGACGCTTTCACCGTTCATCTACTCACCCGTGCGGCTCAGGAGGGCGTGATTTACGGTAGCAAAGCTGTGGGAGAACCCCCGTTTATGTTAGCGATATCAGTCCGAGAAGCGATTCGATCGGCGATCGCAGCCTTTGGTCAAACCGATTCCGTGCCGCTTCCCTCGCCTGCCACGCCTGAAACAATTCTCTGGGCGATCGAGCACGTGTGTGCCACTCAACCTGAAGCTGCGATCGCGACCTTCATGTAATGCGATACCGAATGAAACATAGACCGCGGCATAAAATCGAGGACTAAAAAGCCCCAAGATCCACAAGGCTCTGAGGCAAGAAACTATGACAACTGAGTTGGAGAATCGCCTTAACTAGTCTTGCACTTGATTGAGCGCATATTGTGCGATCGCTAACGTTAATCGAGCTTGTTCGGTTTCTGATAGCGTTGCCCAGTCGGTTGACTTTACTGTTGGCTCTTCGCCCCGCATGGAGTACGCCAGCGGACGAACCAACACGCGCAGATCGTCTTCTGCCCACTGCGGCAAAGCTTCTTGCACACATTGGATCAGTTGCTCTGCCAGCGTCGCTGAAGAATTCGCTAAGTTTTGAGCTTGACGGGCGATCGTATTGAGAACAGACTGTGGCACGGTGGCAAACTTCTGCGCCAAAGACGTTTCAAGGGTGGGAGCCGCAAACAAAGTATCTAAATGAGAGAAAAACGCATCGGCACGATCGCCAATTTCGTCATCAGACAGCGCATCGATCGAGAATTTCTGCTCTAGCGTATTGAAAAATGACTCGGACTCCGGATCAGCCGGATTCCACGGATAAGAAATTTGACTCCCAGGAATCTCTGCAACCTCAACATCAACAAGGTCAGCATTGTCTGGCTGATCGTCTAGCTGATTCTGCCGGACTGTCACTGCTTCCGAATTGAGCAGTGCAGCCGCGAACGCTTGCTGAATCTGAAGTTCAAGAGAAAGAGAGAGACTTGCTTCGTCGTGTGCCATGACAAAAATCTGCATCTGTAATAAATGAGAGGTGGGTTTGATGGGTATACCTTCAACCCGATCGTATCCAGTTCCGTAACTGACCTATCAATTTACGCCAAATCCCCTAAAATCGCAAAATTCTGCCGACTGATCTCCGGCAATCCCAAAGATTCAGCCCGAATTTCTGGCTTCAACAGGCGAAACTAAAAATTCTAAAACTGAGTTTTGAGATCCCCCGAACTTGATCTGCGCCCCCGAAAACAGCGGCACTTCGTAGTTATGGACTTTCTGCCAGCCATTCACCGTCGAAACCCAAGTTCCATACCGCGAAAAATCTCGTAAAAAATACATCGGCTGCTTGGTATCCTGCATGGCACTGCGATAGAAAATCTCAGCGTGTTTGCGAGAAACGCCCGGTTCATTGTCCAAGACCAAATCATTCTCTGCGCTCATTCCTACCCGCATCAAGCCGCCGCGAATCGTCCAAACCTTTGTATCCTCCAGCGATCGCACCGATGCCACTGGATTTTGAACGCCCAATTGACTCGGCGCATGAGGGATTTGCGTCATTCCTTCTTCGATCGGTTTAATCAATTCCCCATCGAATTCAGGGTGCATATACAACACAGGCAGCGTCCACGCCTGATAGTTAAATCCGAAGGAGGTCAGTAAATGCTGACGGGCGACTGCCACCGCTTGATCGATCGGCATTCGATCGGTCAACGCTTGCGCGAAGGCTGAGATAAAACCGAGCGCCTCTTGATCGGTAATCGAATCTCGCATCGCCAAAACCGCTGGAACTCCATGATGTAGCAACACTTCCGCCAAACTACTGCGAGGAATGGTTTGATGATCTTGGACTTTTGGCTGTGCGCCCCAGCAGGCATTAAACACCGCCAATTTTACCCGGCAGCGAGTCAAAACCTGCGCCAGTTCTGTGCCATTCATCGGTTGATTGGGACGCAGAAACAGCAGTCCGCCATCGGGAGCGGGAACCCCATGCCCTGCGTAAAACAGCACATTGTAGTGACCTTTCTCTAATCGATCGATCAATTCCGTCGGAGTCGGTTGCAGGAGAATTTCCACAAAACAAGGCGCAGCAGAACGATGTGACCCTTGACGCTCTCGCAAAATTCGCGATAGTGCCGCCGCCTCTTGCTCCAATTTCAGCCGCCGTAGCTCATCGCGCTTGCTATTTTCAACCCTCCCGATCGGTAAATCAGGCTCCGTATCCTGTCCCAAAACTAGCAGCACGTTTAAGCTAGTTTCCGATCGCAAGTCCGGCAAAGCATCGACATCGCTGGTAGTGCGGCTAAATAAAAGCTGCTGACTCAGCGAAATTGCCTGTTTTCCAGCAGCGCTCTGCATAATCTCCCAGGGCAACGAAATCATATCGGGATCGCGCACATCTAGCCGTAATCGCAGCGCTTTCCCTTGCCCTTGAGCAATGCCCTGGCTCCGGTTTAAGCTACCCTGAATCACTCCGTCAAACAGCCACTGCCATAAGCTAATCCCCAAGTTCTGCATCAAGCGGGCGCTGCGAGAAACGGGCTGCGCGGCGGGAAGTTCGACCGCTTTAATCGGCTGGGTTCCGACCTGCGAGACGTGCGGCACTTCGGGCAGCCCCCGCGACGAGAACATTTCCTGCCACGATCGCCAATACTGCACCAACTCATCTGTCCATAAGCAATCACGCAATAGATATCCTCCGCGATACGGTGAATCAATCACATGAATCGCAAAGTGTTGGGCTTGAGAAGCGCGCAACCGCTCGATCGCAAGGCTTAAACAGGGCAGGGCAGACGGTGACATGAATTGGCAACAGGATTACACTGGAATTCTCATATTAAGGGCTATTTCTGAATTAATCTATCGGCTGGGAGATACGTTCTGTTCTGACAGTTTTGCAGCAGGCGGAACGGAGCAGGCTCCAAGTTGATCTGGCTTGAGATCGGGTTTTGTAAATGGCACGATCGCGCTTTCTTTCTGCCAACCCGTATCTCCCTGTTTCGCGACATTTTGTTTCGCGATCGGAGTTTTAGCCGTAGACGTGCAAACTTTCAGTTGAACCCAGTCTGATTGATCGATAGTCGATTTTTGCTTTCGTAGAACTTGTAGAACCGTGCCAGATGGAATTTGACCCACCACTTCACGAACCGTGTCGATCGCGGGATCGGCTTTCTTCAGCAACGGGAGGTCTGATTGTAGGCGGATCAAAGTGCCCGATGAAATCAGTTCGGGGGCGGTGGGCACCGGAGGCACAAGATTCGGTTCTGTCGCGACGGGAGCGGGTTGACGATTGGCAAGCGTCGGAATCAGTTCTGGGACAAATAAAGCCGCGATCGCCCCTGCAACCCCAAACAGTCCTAGCAAAATAAGGACAATTTTGAGCACAGGCGATCGCCGCGGTTGAAGTTCGGTTCGCAGGTGCGACTGTAGATTCGATCGTGCAGGGGCGATCATGGCAGTCGGGCTGACGATTGGCACGGCGTTCGATCGACCCGTGCCGCGCGTTTGGCAGTGAATTACCCCAACCGTGACGTTATCGTGTCCGTTTTGGGTATTTGCGATTTCAACTAGATTGCGGGCAACGGTGGCAACATCCGTTTTCCCGTCGAGCAGCGGGGCGATTTCGGTTTGCCAACATTCTTCGACTCGATCGTTATCGCTCAATCCGTCTGAACATAAGAGAAATACACAATCCTCGTCTAAAAGAAATCGCTGTATATTTGGGCGGAGGTAGCTTGAGTTGCCCATTCCCAGTGCTTGAACGAGCGAACCCGCTGAGGAGCGCTGTAAAGCATCTCGGTAAAGACTATATCCCAAGCGCGTTTCGCGGGATGCGACATCATCATCTAATGTGACCTGATAACAACCTTGTCGAGTAATCCGATAAGCGCGGCTATCTCCGATGTGGGTCAGATACAGTTCGTGTGAGTCAACCAATCCCATGACTACAGTTGTGCCCATGCGCTGACGTTCTTGTCGTCGTTCCGCATCATTTTTTTGGGCGATCGCATCGTTTGCCAAAAATATCGCTTCTTCTAATTCTGGCTGAAGATTTGCAGACTTCAGAGATTTTAAATGCCCCACGATCGTTTGAATGGCTAAGTTTGAGGCAACTTCTCCGCCCTCATGTCCCCCAATGCCATCGCACACAATGATCAGCGAATCGTTGTGGCTGCTGGTTCCATTGGGCGGATAGCACGCATCTTCATTGCCATCGCGGCTAGGTCCTTGATCCGTTCGCGTCGCGATTTGAATCTGGTGAGTTTGCTGTTGAGCTTGGGATGCGATCGCTTGATCCAGCATCTCAACCACTTGATCTATATGGGTGATCTGCATCTGGATCAAATTTTGGCAAAGCTGATCGAAAAATTCTCCAATGTCATCGCGCGATCGCCAGGTTGCCCAAAACTTTCCCAGATCTGCCAAAGTCGGCATCGCAGCCCGATCGCAATCCAGTTCCAAAACGCGCACGGTATCGCCATCCGCAAACAGCAAATTCGGATTTAGCAAAGTTGCTTCGACTTTCTCGATCGCCAGAACCCGCCAAAGCTGCGCCAGTTGCCAGAGAAAATGAAGCTGCCGAAATCCACTGCTTGCCTTCCACCCCTGCGCCAACGAGGGCATCAATCGTCCCGCCAGATCTTCGCCTTGTTCTGAACGCGCATCACCCGGATAAATCGGAGCCGACTCCAGCAAGACAATTCCTTCTGCCACTGCGAACGGTTGCGGAATCGCCGGACGTTCGCCCATTAAATGGAGATAGGGTTCTAGCAACGGCGGAACTTCGATCGCATTCGGTGGAAGTCCGGGCTTGGTATCTAGCGCAATCTGAGGCGACAAAATCAAAAAGCGATCGTCAATTCTTTCCCCTGGCTGATGGGCTGATCCCACTGCCCACAAGTAACGCTTGGGAATTCGCGTCTGGCAGGCGTGGCAAAATTGCTGGCTTTCAGAATTGAGCGCCTGACAAAAATAATTGGGGCATTGCACGATCGGATCAGTTTGCATTGCGGCAGTTTTTACGGGTTGCTCAGTGTCAATATAATGTGAATGGGGTCGAGCAGTTCTCACTCTAGCAATTTTTTCGGGTAATGTTTGTTGATCGCAAGCGGTTGTAAGGCTGGATTTCCGAGTTTCCTCGCGTTGCGATCGCGGGTTTCTGAGGCACAATAAGCCAGATTTTACCGAGATTGGCTATGTCCTCCGTGTGCCGCCGTTTGGGGTTTGCTTCACTGCTGCTGGGTCTAATGGTTTCTCTCCCAAAACTGTCGATCGCGGCTCCCGCGTTTACGCCCGTTGCCCCGCCTCTGGTTGCACCTCCTTTACCGCAAGACGTTCAAGCCGATTTTCGCATCTCTGCCCTTCAGCGCGATTTTCAAGGCAATCTCTGGGTGGCATCTTCGCGAGGCTTGACCCGTATCGACCCGAATACTGGACGAATGATTTCACAGGCAAAAATGCCCAAAATCGAAATTGCGGCACTGGCTCAAGATCGGGTGGGGCGCATTTGGGCAGGGACAGCCGAAGGACTCTGGCGAATTGATCCCAAAACAAATGAAGTCACTGCCCAAAATCTCTTTCTGCCCTCGAATCGGGTGTTGTCCCTCCTCATTGATCAGCGCGGCTTTCTGTGGGTTGGCACCGATTCGGGCTTGGCGTTGGTCAGTCCTGATCAAGGTCTAATCATGACCACGGTGAAGAATCTGCCTGGGGTGAGTGCAAATGCTTTGAGCTTAGATCCTGAAGGTCAGCTTTGGGTCGGGACGCTGGATGGATTGGTTCAAATTGATACCGCGAGTGCGCGGATTGTGTCTACGCTCGGTTTAGAAGAAGGAACGGTGCAGGCGTTGGCGCTCGATCGACATGGTTCACTCTGGGCAGGCACCACCAGCGGCTTAGTCAAAATCGATCCGCTGAATCGTCGCCGGGAACGATCGGTGACTCAACTGCGAGGGCGCGAAATTCTTTCAGCCGGATTTGACGAAGCTGGCAGCATTTGGGTGGGTACAAATACCGGATTGCTGCGGGTGAATCCTTACAACGGCGCGATCGTTGGGCAAGTTCCAAACTTACCTTCCAACCGCGTTTTGTCGCTTGCCCCTGACACCGGAAACAAGCTGTGGGTTGGAACCAGCGAAGGTTTAGCTTGGGTGAGCATGACCAACTATCAGACCAAGCCGCATTTAATGTTTAGCCGCATCGTTGAGTAGGAACTCCTAGAATTAAGATAGATCTACTCTCAATTTCTCTGGTGTCTGATGCCCGTTACGCCGCAACAACTGATTCAGTGGAAACAACAACAGCGATCGATTGCCGTTCTCACCGCTTGGGATTATGCGATCGCGTCGATTCTCGATCGGGCGGGAATTGATGCGATCTTAGTGGGGGATTCGATGGCGATGGTGGCGTTGGGTCACGATACGACGCTGCCGTTAACGCTTGATCAAATCATTCATCATGCTCAAGCCGTGCGACGCGGAGTCAAAGAAGCGCTTTTAATCGTGGATTTACCCTTTCTGACCTATCAAGAAAGCGTGCAGCAGGCAATGCACTCTGCGGGTCGGGTTTTGCAAGAAACGGGCGCAGGTGCGGTGAAATTAGAAGGCGGCTATCCGGCGATCGCGGAAACGGTTTCGCGTTTAGTTCAGGCGGGAATTCCGGTGATGGGTCATGTCGGACTGACTCCACAATCGGTGAGACAAACGGGATTTCGGCAACAAGGACGATCGACGGAAGCCGGTGAGAAAATTTTGGCAGAAGCGATCGCGCTGGAACAAGCCGGAGCTTTTGCGATCGTGCTGGAACATATTCCGACTGAACTGGCGCAAACGATTACTGCACAATTGACCATTCCCACGATCGGGATTGGAGCAGGCGCTCATTGCGATGGGCAAGTTTTGGTCACTTCCGATATGCTCGGTTTGGGAACTTGGAAGCCGAAATTTGCCAAAGCTTATTTAGATTTGAATGGATTGATTACGCGATCGGTGCAGGAATATTGCGAGGAAGTGCGATCGGGTCAATTTCCGCCTGACCGCTAGACAATTTCAGCTAAAGTGACGACGTGGCAAAGATAGATGCAGAAAACCAATATCCTGTCATTCCCCGTACTTGATCGAGCCGTGAAAGATTGTTGGTGTTTAGTTGATCTGAACTATACTATCTCTAGCCTACAAAGTGATTATGCTATCTGTAGCGTTAACCAATCTTTCTGTACTATTGTATTGTATGCGGCGGTGTGATACGACTTGCTGTTTAGGCTGAGGCATCAGTCTTAGGGGTTGGATGAATGGTGGAAGCATCACTAGATATTTTTGAATTGGAGCAAGTTCTGGTTCGGGATTTGGCATCGATCAATCAAAGCAATTTAGAAGGTTGGAAAAATAAAGTTATTGTTGGC
>DATJEM010000396.1:0-5254 GCA_035496615.1 Leptolyngbya sp. | reverse complement strand
AATCGAAAATCACCTGCGCTTTGAAGAAAGCCTGCCTATAAACTATGGATGTACCGTTTTTTACATTAATTCGATAAATTTTTAACATTATTTCACAATCTGAACTCAATCAGACCGCATAGGGAATTGCACTCAAATCCGGAGTATTTCTTTTTCTTAGCGCTTTTGACGCTCGAACTCCGTGAAGAAAGGATTAAAATACCCTAAGCGGTCTCTTGAGAAATCTAACTCCATTCTAGAGGGAGAGACTCAAAGAACGCTTGTCCTTGCTGCCGCCAATTTTACTGAAGTTTATGACTGACGTACCCGTCAACCGTATCCGCAATTTTTCCATCATCGCCCACATCGACCACGGCAAATCCACGCTGGCTGACCGTTTGCTTCAAGATACGGGAACCGTGAACGCACGGGAAATGAAAGAACAGTTCCTTGACAATATGGAACTAGAGCGGGAGCGCGGCATTACGATCAAGCTCCAAGCCGCCCGGATGAACTACACCGCCAAAGATGGGCAAGTGTACGTGCTGAACTTGATCGACACGCCAGGGCACGTTGATTTTTCTTACGAAGTGTCACGATCGCTCGCCGCCTGTGAAGGTGCGTTACTCGTCGTTGATGCTTCTCAAGGGGTCGAAGCGCAAACGTTGGCGAATGTCTATTTAGCCCTCGAACACGATCTCGAAATTATCCCGGTTCTGAATAAAATCGATCTCCCTGGTGCAGAACCAGAGCGGGTTCGGGGAGAAATCGAAGAAGTCGTTGGACTAGATTGCTCAGAAGCAATTCTGGCATCGGCAAAAGAAGGGATCGGGGTTCCTGACATTTTAGAAGCGATCGTTCAAAAAGTACCGCCGCCTCAAGATACAACCGATCAACCGCTTCGAGCGCTGATTTTTGACAGCTATTACGATGCATATCGCGGTGTGGTCGTCTATTTCCGCGTGATGGATGGGCAAGTGAAGAAAGGCGACAAAGTTCACCTGATGGCATCCGGTAAGGAATATCAAATCGATGAACTAGGCGTTCTTTCTCCGACTCAGGTTCAAGTCGAATCCCTTCATGCTGGAGAAGTAGGCTACTTTGCTGCTTCGATTAAAGCGGTGGAAGATGCGCGGGTTGGAGACACGATTACTCAAGCCTCAAAACGAGCCGTAGAACCGCTTCCTGGATATATCGAAGCAAAACCAATGGTATTTTGTGGAATGTTTCCAACCGATGCGGATCAGTTTCCGGAACTGCGGGAGGCACTCGATCGGCTCAAACTCAACGATGCGGCTCTAAATTTTGAGCCAGAAACCTCCAGCGCCATGGGCTTTGGGTTCCGCTGTGGCTTCCTCGGCTTGCTGCACATGGAAATTGTCCAAGAACGTTTAGAGCGCGAGTACAATCTTGATCTGATTATTACTGCGCCTTCGGTCGTTTACCGAGTCACGACCATCAAAGGTGACGTGCTGCTGATCGATAACCCTGGCAAACTGCCGTCTCCGAGCGAACGCGAAAATATCGAAGAGCCTTACGCGCAGTTGGACATCATCACGCCTGAAGCTTATGTAGGAACGCTAATGGAACTCTGCCAATCCCGGCGCGGAGTCTTCAAAGACATGAAATATCTCACTCCCGGACGCACCACGCTCGTTTATGAAGTGCCTCTAGCGGAAGTGGTGACGGACTTTTTTGATCAACTGAAATCTCGATCGCGCGGTTACGCCAGTATGGAATATCAACTGATCGGCTACCGCGAAAATACCCTGGTGAGATTGGACATTCTCATCAACGGCGATCCGGTCGATTCGCTGGCGACGATCGTTCACCGCGATAAAGCCTACGGAGTCGGTCGGGCACTGACCGAAAAGCTCCGCGAATTGATTCCCCGCCACCAATTCAAGATCCCGATTCAAGCCGCGATCGGCAGCAAAGTGATTGCTAGTGAACATATCCCCGCCCTCCGCAAAGATGTCTTGGCGAAGTGCTACGGCGGCGATATTTCGCGGAAAAAGAAACTGCTGCAAAAGCAAGCGAAAGGTAAGAAACGCATGAAAGCGATCGGCACAGTCGATGTGCCTCAAGAAGCATTCATGGCAGTGCTTCGCCTCTCAACCGAGCAAAGCTAGAAGTCGTCTAGCGTCATCTCCTAGCTGCTTCTACCCAAATTGCTTCTACCCAAAAAGTAGGAGCAATTTTCATAGTTGGCTGAAGATTCGATGAACTCGATCGAACGAACCGTCATAAACCAAAAGTTTTTGATATGGTTCTACTGGAAAAGTTTGATCTTGATCGAAACTTATTACCAGTCTCTTGTCCGGATCAAGCTCGTGCCACCCGTTAACCTAAATGGGTACACTCTTGGCAGGCGAGGCGCTCGATTCAGATCGAACACGCTCAACAGCTACCATCCATACCCTTGCTCGTTTGCAACTTAAGCGGATTTTTGAACTTATGCGAATTCTTGTCACTGGTGGTGCGGGGTTTATTGGCTCCCACTTGATCGATCGTCTCATGGGTACAGGTCATGAAGTTCTTTGCTTAGATAACTTTTACACTGGACACAAGCGAAATATTCAGCACTGGTTAGGCAATCCTAACTTTGAACTAATTCGCCACGACATCACAGAACCGATTCGGCTAGAAGTGGATCAAATCTACCACCTTGCCTGTCCCGCCTCACCTGTGCATTATCAATACAACCCCGTCAAAACCGTCAAAATCAACGTGATGGGAACGATGAATATGTTGGGCTTGGCAAAACGAGTTAAAGCCCGATTTTTGCTGGCTTCGACCTCTGAAGTGTACGGCGATCCGGAGATGCACCCTCAAACCGAGGAATATCGGGGCAACGTTAACCCGATCGGGATTCGTAGCTGCTACGACGAAGGTAAACGAGTCGCTGAAACTCTCGCGTTCGACTACCACCGCCAAAACGATGTCGATATTCGTGTCGCCCGAATTTTCAATACCTACGGACCTCGGATGTTTGAAAATGACGGACGAGTTGTGAGCAATTTCGTGGTTCAAGCACTCCAAGGTCAGGCGCTGACCGTATACGGAGATGGTTCTCAAACCCGTAGCTTCTGCTATGTTTCTGATCTTGTGGATGGTTTATACCGTTTGATGAACGGCAATTTTATTGGTCCTGTCAACTTGGGTAATCCTGGCGAATACACCATTTTGCAGCTTGCCCAAGCGGTTCAAGAAATGGTGAATCCTGATGCCTCAGTGAAGTTTGAGCCGCTACCCCAAGACGATCCCCGTCGCCGTAAACCGGACATCACTCGCGCTCAAACCCATCTTGGTTGGCAGCCGACGATTCCGCTGAAAGAAGGTTTAGAACGCACGATCGCAGATTTTCGCAGTCGGCTTGAAACTCCTGAAACAAAATCCGAAACGATCGCGGAACGGGGTGCAAGCATTGCGGCTCACTAAGTCACAGCCCAAAATTCGGGAATGTTAACAGGGAAACTGGATTGAGTTTCGTTCATACACCGAGTTTCGTTCATACACCGAGTTTCGTTCATACATTGTTATTTGAGGGTCTAACACTATGCGCGTTTGCGTCATTGGCACAGGTTACGTCGGTTTGGTTACAGGGGCTTGCCTCTCTCACATCGGTCATCATGTGATTTGCGTTGATAACAACGAAGCAAAGGTCAAGCTGATGCAGGCTGGACAGTCACCGATTTTTGAACCGGGTTTGTCTGAAATCATGCAGTCCTCGATTCAGTCAGGACGGTTGGAATTCACTACGGATATCGCGGCAGGAGTCGAACACGGTCAGATTCTATTCATCGCAGTCGGAACGCCTGCTTTGCCGAATGGCGAAAGCGATACGCGCTACGTTGAAGCGGTCGCCCGCGGTATCGGCTCCAATCTCAAAGGCGGCTACAAAGTGATTGTGAACAAATCAACCGTTCCGATCGGCTCTGGAGACTGGGTGAGAATGATTGTTCTTGATGGCATCGCAGAACGTCAGAAATCGGAAGCGCAGCCCGTTCTAGCAGGAGTTGGCGGCGACTCGATCACTGCAAGTTCGCTGACAGGTGACTACGATTTTGATGTGGTTAGCAATCCCGAATTTTTGCGCGAAGGGTCTGCGGTGTTTGATACCTTCAACCCCGATCGAATTGTTCTTGGCAGCAATAACCGAGATCGACCGATCAAGCTGATGCAAGAACTCTATCAGCCGATTACAGAGCGTCAATTTGCCCAAGAGCAATCCGCACCTGCGGTTCCTGTGGTTGTGACAGATTTGAGTTCGGCTGAAATGATCAAGTATGCGGCGAACGCATTTTTAGCGACTAAAATCAGCTTTGTGAATGAGGTCGCGAATATCTGCGATCGTGTCGGTGCAGACGTGATGCAAGTCGCAAAAGGCATCGGTTTAGATTCGCGCATCGGCAGTAAGTTCCTGCAACCTGGCTTGGGCTGGGGCGGCTCCTGCTTTCCGAAAGATGTCTCTGCTCTAATTCATACAGCGGACGATTACGGATACGAGACTCAACTGCTAAAAGCCGCAGTCAGCGTAAATGAGCGCCAGCGCCTGATCGTGGTGGAGAAGCTTCAGCAAGCGTTGAAGATTTTGAAGGGAAAAACAGTTGGGCTTTTGGGTCTGACGTTCAAACCCGATACCGATGATTTGCGTGATGCGCCTGCGCTCAACGTGATCGAGAACCTGGCTCGTCTGGGTGCAAAAGTGAAGGCATATGATCCGATCATTTCTCAGACTGGAATGCGCCACGGCATTTCAGATGTACTCGTCGAGACTGATCCAGAGCGTTTGGCAGATGGATGCGATGCGCTCGTGCTGGTAACGGAATGGTCGCAATTTCTCAGCCTTGACTACATCAAAATGGCAAAGCTGATGCACACTCCGATTTTGATCGACGG
The DNA here is from genome assembly GCA_035496615.1 of Leptolyngbya sp. Taxonomy (GTDB): domain Bacteria; phylum Cyanobacteriota; class Cyanobacteriia; order Leptolyngbyales; family Leptolyngbyaceae; genus Leptolyngbya. The sequence goes on along the minus strand of DATJEM010000396.1, from coordinate 373 downwards.
TCGCAACTTCCTCAACCAATCTGTTTTAGAAGAAGCGGGCTTCCGATATATCGGCATTGGTCGCTAAATTTCTGGAAAAATTAAGAAGAGAGACGTAGTAAGATACGTCTCTTTTTTATTGATGGCATCCTGAGAGCGATCGCAGCGCTTGTTCTAAATCTGCGGTCAATCGTTTTGCGCCTTGCTTCGGAGGCTCCAAACTATATTCAGCCACTTCGAGCGTCTTGCCGATCTGAATTTTGACTGAAGAGCGCCAGGGGACGAGGGACTGACTGTATTGGATTGAGATTGGCAAGATCTGCACGTTGAGATCTGCTTGGCTCGCCTCAGCTTGGAGGGCTAATCGCGCCAATCCTGGCTTCAAATTAGCAGC
>DATJEM010000395.1:0-6695 GCA_035496615.1 Leptolyngbya sp. | reverse complement strand
CATTGAATTTAAATTGACAAAACTGCTAGTCATAACTCTACACAAAAGCTTAGATCTACAAAATTTCCTATCAAATTCTAATTTACTCCTAACCCAGTCGATCGGTTCTCTAATCAGATCGAAAAATATCTAGGTTTTCTGCTTACACTGAAAACTGTCGCAAGGTTGAATTTGGACAATGCGAAGAAAAAACCGTCAAAAGCTAGGAGTCGGCAGCGTGTTCAAAAATATTAGCTGGATGCTAACGGGAAGCGGCTTGTTTCTGATAGCAGTTCTGGCGGTTGGCGCATCACGATCGGGCGATCAGTTTTTCGACAAGCTCAAGTCATTGGTCAATCTCAAACCGCCCGAACCAAAAGTTGAAACGCGATCGGTGGTGGTTCAGCAAGTTCGGCAAGCGAGTGAGCTAACGACTTCGGTATATACGATGGAAGCGGTGGTTCCGACTCAACAAGATGCCGCGATCGGAGGCGTTGTTGTGGGCACAACGAAGCTACTTTACATTGCCCATGGAGAAGTTCGGGCTGGAGTCGATTTGAGCGCTCTAAAACCGGAAAGTGTGCAGGTTATAGGCGATACGGTTCGATTGCGCTTACCTGCGGCGAAGATTTTAGATAAAAAAATTGATGTGGCTCGATCGAGCGTCTACGATTACAATCGCGGTCCGTTGGGATTGGGTCCCGATGTTGCGCCGAGTTTGCAGAAATTAGCACAAGAAGAAGCGCTGAAAAAAATTCAGGTTGCTGCGTGTTCCGATGGAATTTTAGAAAAAGCGAACGATCGCGCCATACTCGCAGTCAGTCAACTGATTCGCGCTTCTGGAATCAAAGAAGTGATTGTGGAACCTCAACCGACGACCCCTCAACAGTGTTTCGCTGCTAACTAAATTAGAAAAATTAGAAATCGAGATTTTCAGAGCAAAAAAAAGCGAGCTTTATCAACAAAATCATCACAATTGAACGCGATCGTTATCCCGATTCTGGGGCAAGAAACTCAGTTTTAATTTTTAAGCCGAGACTGATTTTAGGGAGCATTCAGGTCGGGGATCACACTGAGGATAGGTGATCCCTCGATTTGAAGACTTTAAAATAAACATGAACTTTGATCCAATTAGGCAGATTCGCTGTCCATAATAGAGATCGACCTGCTACAACAATTTACTGAGTCAATTCACCGAGTTGATCGCAAAATTTAGTAGCAGCAGATACAAACCGTCGGTAGGACAAAAATCGCGTACAGCGATCCAAAGTTCGATTTTTTTAATGTTTAGATTTAACGATCAATTGAGGGATTTTAAGATGCAAGTCGTTCAAACCGTTCGGTGTCCCAACTGCGGCAGTCATGCGAAACGTTTTCACATTCAACCGGACGAATTAACCCGGACACAATGTGCTGAGTGCGATTATTTAATGATTACTTGTGCCAAAACAGGTAGAGTGATCGAAGCCTACGCGCCCGGAATTTACGCAAATCGATAAGAGCCGATGGAAGCCCTCAAATCTGAAGGGCTTTCGGCTCACTTTGAGGATTTCGCCAATTTATGATTTTGCAAACGAAGCCCTCAACTGTCCACACGCTGCATCCGCTTCTAAACCGCGCGTTCTTCGGACACTCACCGCAATATTACGATCGCTCAAAGCCTTAACAAAATCCGTAATTCGCCGCTGATCCGGTCTTTGATAATCCGCTTCATCAATCGGATTGTACGGAATCAGATTAACGTGGCTCTGAAACCCGCGCAAATGCTCTGCAAGTTCGATCGCGTGTTCCCGACAATCATTCACCCCTGCTAGCAAAACATACTCAAACGTCACGCGCCGTCCCGTCAGCTTCACGTACTCTCGACATTCATCTAATAGCGTCTCTAACGGATACTGCCGCGCACTCGGAATCAAACGTTCGCGCACCGCTTGGTTTGAGGCGTGCAAGCTCACCGCCAGCGTCGCCTGTAACTGATGATCCGCAAGCTTACGGATTCTACCGGGAATCCCCACCGTAGAAATCGTGATAAAGCGGCGACCGATCCCAATATCTTCGTTGATCGATCGTACCGCCTCCAAAACGTTTTCCGCATTTAGTAACGGTTCGCCCATGCCCATGAACACAACATTGCTCACCCGTTGCTGAAACACTTCTTGAACGGTGAGAACCTGATCGACAATCTCATGCCGCTCTAAATTACGCTGAAATCCACCTTTTCCAGTGGCACAAAAATCACACGCCATCGGACAGCCAACCTGAGACGAAACACAAACGGTTAAACGCTTGTCGCTTGGAATGCCAACGGTTTCAACAATTTGACCATCACTGAGGCGCAATAAAAACTTAACGGTGCCATCGATCGAAGTTGCTTGATGGTGAATTTCCGAGCGACCGATCGCGCAGTCTGCCATCTGCGATCGCCATTGCTTTGGAAACACGGAAATTTCACCCAGCGATCGTGCCCCGCGCTGATAAATCCACTGATGTAACTGTTGCCCCCGATAAGCGGGCTGTTGCCGCTCTTTTACCCATTCGGTCAATTCTGGCAGGGACGCACCCACTAATGCTTTCACAGATGCTTTCACGGATGCTTTCATAGGGCTTTCATAAACAAACTCAAGGCATGAGGGGAAAGAACATCAGGAAACTCGACAGTAAGTTTACCAAAACTTTACGGAAAGCCGGAAAACTGTGCGAATAAGGAGATGCCAACATGAACCACCGAGCAAATTTCGGCGCTCTCGTCAGAGTTCCATCTTAGACCGTGAAGCTACGATTTCGGGGTGCGACCGGGTTGATTTACGTACTCTTATTTATCGTTTGTAAAAATACTTACTTATTTTTAATGAGACCGAAGCACCATCTTGAGAATAATCCGTATATATCCTGCTTCATGATTCGCGCGAATGGTACAAACTGCTATGAGGCTTTCAGAGAATGAACTGTCTTCCATTTTTCTTTAGAATCTCTTCTCTAGAAAGTCGATTAATATCCTTTTGGGTAAGTAATTCTTTCACGCTTTGTCTTTCCAAAGGGTTGAATGAATTGTCGCTCTCTAGAAGCTTTTTTTTCAGCTTTGCAACAGGCTCTCATCTTTATCGTTTTCACCAGAAAATTAGGTCATTTCTTAACTTTTTGAAGAACAAATTTTCAGCTTCAGAATCATCTTTTACCCCTTTACCTTTTTACCCCAGCTTAGTACTCTTGTGGAAATGTCAAATCATACGCTTCCTGATAAACTCGTTCGTATCGGCTCTGTGGAAATTAGCTTAAGTCAATCGGAAGAACTCTTCCGGGCATACGTTGAAACTGCCAATGATATGGTCTACACCGTAGATCTGAGCGGCACATTGACCTACATGAATTCGTATGGTCTGAAGCTGCTTGGATGCTCTACGGACGAGGTTTTGGGACGATCGTACTTAGAATTTGTCGCGCCGCTTCATCGTGAAAGAACGATGCAAGCTTTCGCGAATTTGATGGAGACGGGTGAACTGCGAGACTTTGAATTTGTATTAGTCACTGCCCGCGGAACTGAGCTTTATCTTGAAGTCAATGGCAAGCTTTTATTCCGTCAGGGCGAATTGATTGGCGGTATCGGGATTGGGCGCGATATCACCGATCGCAAGCAAATTGAGCAGCAGCTTCAAATCTTTTCTCGCGCGGTTGAATCTGCCTACGACAGTACTGTAATTACCGATCTAAACGGCAAAATTGCTCATGTCAATTCTGCTGCAAGTCGGATTTTCAACTGGACTGCCGAGATGCTAATCGGAACTCATGCGGCTGTTTTTTATCCCGAACGTAAGCAAACAGAGTGGTTAATTGCTCAAGCGATCGCAGGCGGTTGGAGTGGCGAAATTACCTGTCATCGCCGCGATGGCAATTCTTTTCTTGCCCTAGTTTCGGTCAGCCCAGTACTTGACGAACACAATCAGCCCACCGCAGTTTCAATGATTACCCGTGATATCACGCAGCAGAAGCAAACTGAAATGGAATTGGCAGCAAAAAACGCTGAACTCGAACGCGCCAGCCGCATGAAGTCGGATTTCTTAGCCAATATGTCGCATGAACTGCGAACCCCACTAACTTCAATTTTGGGTTTTTCATCGATTCTGCAAAAACAAATCTTTGGCGGACTCAATCCCAAACAGCAAATTTATATCCATCAGATTTATCAGAGCGGACAGCATTTGCTGGGTCTGATCAACGATGTTCTGGACTTATCGAAAGTTGAAGCTGGACAGTTGCGATTAGACATTGCTCCGATCGTGGTTGATGAGCTATGCGAAAAAACCTTATCGTTTGTGACGGAGCAGGCTCGGAGTCGGGGATTGACAGTTACGGCTGCGATCGCTCCTGAGTTGGAACCCTTGATGGCGGATGAACTGCGCGTGCGGCAAATGCTGCTCAATCTCCTTTCAAATGCAATCAAATTCTCAAATGAAGGCGGCGAAATTGGATTAACAGTGAAAACCGATGGCGAATCGCTGCATCTAACAGTGTGGGATCAAGGAATCGGTATTCCCGAAGACAAACAGCATCTACTATTTCAGCCCTTTCAGCAGGTCGATGGGTCACTCTCTCGTAAGCATGAAGGCACGGGGCTAGGACTGGCACTGACGCAAAAACTGGCTGAACTGCATTCTGGAACCGTTGTGATGCAGTCGAAGGAAGGCGAAGGCAGCGAATTTACGATTTGCCTGCCGATGAATTTGCAAAATCCGGTGGCGGTGAACCCGATCGCGATCGAACCCAATCGAAGATAGTCAGTTCCTCTGACTTTGAGACCTGACTTTGAGACCTGACTTTGAGATTTGACTGTGAGATCTGACTTTGGGAGATGTTATGGTTATCAGTGCCATTTCTCTGGTTGGATCTATGTTGTCTGATGCTGTGTTGGCATTTCAATTTACTTCACCGGGACGCGGGTTTGAGCTTGGCCCGCTGACCATTCGGTGGTACGGCGTTTTGATTGCTTCGGCTGTCCTGATCGGCGTGAATTTGTCTCAGTCCCTGGCATCACGGCGGAAAGTCAATCCGGAGCTACTCAGCGATCTGGCGATTTGGCTCGTTTTGGCTGCGATTCCGAGTGCAAGGCTGTATTACGTGCTGTTTCAGTGGCGTGATTATGCGGCAAATCCGGGATCGATTATCGCCATTTGGCAAGGTGGAATTGCGATTCATGGGGCGATTTTGGGCGGAACGATCGCGGCTCTGATTTTTGCCCGAATCAAGCGAATTTCGTTCTGGCAATTCGCTGATTTGGTTGCGCCGTCGCTGATTTTGGGACAAGCGATCGGGCGCTGGGGAAATTTCTTCAATTCCGAAGCGTTTGGCAGTCCGACCGATCTACCGTGGAAGCTCTTTATTCCGCTCGATCGTCGTCCGCCCGGATTTGAGAACTTTGCATACTACCATCCCACCTTTTTGTACGAATCACTGTGGGATGTGGGGGTCTTTGCGCTATTGATATTTCTGTTCTTTAAGCGTCCTCGACTGAAGATTGGAACGATATTTCTAACGTATATGGTGGCGTATAGTGCAGGTCGCGTTTGGATTGAGGGACTGCGAACCGATAGCTTGATGCTGGGAGTTTTGCGAATTGCTCAGGTTGTCAGTTTGAGCGCGATGGCGATCGGCATCCTCGGCTTAGTCTGGCTGTATGGGTTTCGTCGATCGCTGCCGGATGTGGTGCCTGATCCGAATGCTGCCAATTCTCAACCCTCTCGATAAGAAAGCTCCCTAGAAGTAGCTCCTCTAGGGAATTCACAGGGTGCATCTACCACTGCTTATTTCACTCGCGATCGACTGAGATCCGGGAAATTTATTGATCACTGTCAACTTCTATGTCAGATCACTTTCCCTTATCACCCGCCGTTTACATTGTGGGTGCGGGTCCTGGAGATCCAGATCTACTCACCGTCAAAGCCCAAAAACTTTTGGCACAAGCCGACACGATCGTTTTTGCCGATTCGCTCATTCCGATCGAAATTCTGGCAGGCGTTCGCCCAGATGCCGAAATTATTCCTACCGCAGATAAAACACTTGAAGAAATCCTGCCGATTTTGATCGATCGAGTGCGATCGCAAAAATCCGTTGTCCGGCTTCATTCCGGCGATCCCTGCCTTTACAGTGCCATTCAAGAACAAATGCAGGCATTGTTTGAGGCGAATATTCCGTTTGAAGTGATTCCCGGAATTAGTGCGTTTCAGCTAGCTTCGGCTCGATTGCGGGTTGAATTCACAATTCCCGGACTAGTTCAATCGATTATTCTGACTCGGATCAGCGGACGAACTCAGGTTCCTGAAGCTGAAGAACTCTCATCGCTAGCGGCACATCGATCGACACTCTGCCTTTATCTCAGCGCCCGGCACGTCGAATCAGCCCAGCAGAAATTGCTCCAGCATTACCCCACCGACACGCCGATCGCGATTTGTTTTCGGCTCGGTTGGAACGATGAAAAGATCCGACTCGTTGCCCTCAGCAAAATGGCGGAAACCACTCAGCAAGAACACTTGATCCGCACCACCATGTATGTGATTAGTCCCGCATTGAGTGCGTCAACCGTGCCCTACGAATATTCAGGAATTGATCAAGTTTCCGGCAAACGATCGCAGCTTTATCACCCCAACCACGATCGCTTATTTCGTCAAGGATAAAAGCTAAATTTCGGCAATCCCAGCGTTTCATCCCAGCCCATCATAATATTG
>DATJEM010000394.1:0-14890 GCA_035496615.1 Leptolyngbya sp. | reverse complement strand
CGATCGACGATCGTTTCTCAGTGCTTTGGAGCGAATTTCGGTGCTTGCGGATCAGAAGAACAACATTGTTAAAGTGCAGTTAGACAATGTGGGTCAACAACTTACATTGTCGGTTGATGCTCAAGATGTGGGTAGTGGTCGAGAAGCGGTTCCAGCGCAGATTTCAGGAGAGGGAATGGACATTGCATTTAATGTTCGCTACCTGCTAGATGGACTGAAAGCGATCAGTACCGCAGAAGTACAGATGCAGTTGAATACTTCTACGAGTCCGGTGATTTTGTCGCCGCTAGGGGGGTCAAAGATGACTTACTTGGTGATGCCTGTGCAAGTAAGGGCATAACATTGTCTTAGAATCTTAAATGGGTTTTATTGCTGGACTTGTTTTAAGTCTCAGATAATAATTTGATATCGATCCACTTCTTTGCTGAGAGGTGGATTTTTTTTGTGCAATGAAGATTGTCTGTGTTTTGAGAGATTGTCTGTTGATCTGCTGATATCGCGGAACTTGTAAAATTTGGTCAGATGGCAACCCTGCCAAAGTCATTGAGTCCGGTTGAACAAGATCGCCAAACTCGGTATCGCTCCAATACATCTATCGCGATCGTTTTATTTGCAGAAACTCGATCGCTCATATTCTGGACTATCTTATCTTTTCAAATTAGTCTTATAAATAGACTCATATTGAGTCTCATATGATTGGGCGATCGCGCTAATTTTTCATTCGCTAGATACGCCCAACTTTGATAAAAAAGATTTTTCTGGCTGCTTTGGGTAGACGATCGCTGATTTGCTATTATCATTCATCTCATTTGAGACAAGGTATGAGTCTTGTAGAGCGTCTCGTATGAGAAATCGAGTTTAAGCTTTGGCATTAGGGATTGCGCTAATTGCTGTGCTGCGGAGTTGTTAGACTAAGCGTGATCGATATGTTGCTCAACCTCATGACTGTGGAATCTCAACCAAAAACAGATCAATCAGAAGAGACACCTCCTATGGAGAGCGAGGCGGAACCGGAGAAGATCCTTTGTCCTCATTGTCTGCGGACACTAACGAATGGAATCAAGTGTCAAGGAATTTGTGTGGCGGATGATGGGTACTAAATTGATTCGACGATCGCAATTTTGGCGATGCGTCCGATGATGCTTATCTATGTTGGCGATTAGCCGAGAGATTTCAAGAGTGAGATGAGTTCCGATTTTTCAACAACGTATACTTTTTTCAATCTGCGGGATGGAATCGAAACCTTAGCATTAGAAAACACCACGATCGGAGTCACAAAGCTCAAACTTTTCTGTTTTTTCACTTGCAGTGCTTGCTTCATTGCTTGAACTAAAAAATTCTTCTCAAATGGATAGGCTGCCTTTCCCATGTGGCGGTGCAACTGTTCTCCGTCTGTTGTGACTTCACCACGATGTGATTTGACATCAATGACGTAAGCTTTGTTTTGAGGAGACAGGCAAATAATATCAGCATCTCCCAACCTATTTCCTAACTGCATTCCGTACTCAACTTGCCAACCGCTTTGTTCTAGCTGAAGCATTTCTTGAGCCATCTCTTCCTCTCCTTTTGCGCCTTGATCAGCCTGATCTGCTCGCTTCCATAGATAGATCCCGTTGAATATAAGTTGTAGAGCAGTCAGGATAAAAACAATGGAAAGAACAAAGAAGATAGCTGAAAGGCTGGCTGAGGGGTGGGGATGATAGGGAGCGATCTGCTTTAGAAAAATCTCGGCAGTCTTGACCAAAAAGAAAGGAAGGAAAATAAAGAAACTTGCGGAGACAAATGAAACGATCGCCTTGATGCGTCTCTTTGCGGCTAAGTTACGAATATTTTGTCCAGCTTTGCGGCTTGATTTTGACATCGCCTTTGAATTTTAGTTTTCTGATGGAGATGTTGTGAGAGTACCCAGAACTATTTTGCAGAGTCACGAGATAGCCCAGCTTCGATCGTCCATGATTCTGTTTCGTATTTCTCTAATAAGACTTACATTGAGACTATATTTAAGTCTTGTATGAGAATAGAGAGACAGGATTTTAGTTAGATTGAGTTGCGATCAGCCTGAACCTCAGCAGGAAGATTTGCGATCGAGCCGAAAAACACTTCTAGAAATTTAGTCCATTTTTAGTCCAGTACCTCAAACAGTCCAGAACTTGGCGGCTAAAACCCTTATTTTGCAAGAACTTTAGCACCTTAAATATTTTTGAACTTCTGCGGGCATCGCAGAATTCCCGAACTTCAATATTGACCAAAACAGCCCCAACTTCTCGAAGAAATCAGGGCTAGCTTGATGATGAAAATGAATCAATCGGGATGACAGGATTCGAACCTGCGGCATCCTGCTCCCAAAGCAGGCGCGCTACCAAGCTGCGCTACATCCCGTAACTGCTTTCATACTATAGCGCGATGAGCGCCCTTCCACCAGAAAACTTTTATCCAATAAAAAGGAGGCATTACGCCTCCCTTTGCTCATTGAGGCATTACCTTAATGATGATGATGTCCGTGATCGTGTTGATGCCCGTGATCATGGTGATGATGAATTTCTCCATGCGTTGGTACAACCGACACTGCTTGCTCAGACAATAGCGCCTTGATCTGCGGCTCTGCCCAGTTCGCCACCATTTCCAAAAAATCGCGATCGTCGTTTACACAAGCCATCCTGATATATTTCACAGTCGAGTGTTTGCGATGCAGCTTCTCGATAATGTGTTCCACATCCAGCAGCGTCTCATGATTCTCAGTCGCAAAGCCGATCGGCATAAAGACGATCGCTTTTGCTCCCAGTTCGATCAAGTTCTTAGCCGCCAGATCCGCATTCGGTTGCGTCCAATCAATCAGCGGCGTTTGGTGATTTAGCCAGCCCACAGAAATCAAAGGATATCGCTCGATCAACCGATCGCGCACCTTATCATACAAAGCTTGGCTCTCAGTGATGCCGGATGTAAAGCCTTTCGCTTTATGCGGACATCCATGATTCATTAGCACAATGCCAATCTGCGACGGCAGATAAGTTTCCGCCAGTTCAGACTGAATTTGCTCCTCGACCAGCCGCGCCATCAGATCAATATATTCAGGTCGATCGAAAAACGAAGGAATATAACGAATCCCTTTCACCCAATGTTCTCCCTCATCGGCTGAACCTTCGAGCGCTTTATTCACCTGCTCAACCGCAATCCCGCTCGTAAAGATTGAATCGACCACCAGCAATGGATAAATCAGAATTTTCGTAAATCCTTGCTTTTTGATCTCTGCCAAAACTTGATCCGGCAAAAACGGTTTGCAAAAGTTAAACGCTTTGAAAACTTGCACCCGATCGCCCCACTTCTCTTGCAGGGCAACTTCGACCCCAGCCCGCTGCTGTTCAAAAATAGCGTTGTGCGGCGAAATAAACTGATCATGCTGATGTCCCCACTCATGCAGATCAAACACCGCCAAGAGTTTCGCCAGCGGTGGATAGATCCAAGTCGGAACCGGAGCAAATTTTGCCGTGAGCAAATTCAGCGCTTGCTCATTGTAGTTAGCAAAGTCTTCGTAGCTTTCAACCTCACCGTATCCCATCAAGAGAACGGCAACGCGATCGTCCCCGGAAGATGCAGGATGATGATGAGTGTGTTCGAGTCTTTCTGGAGTTGCGACCACGATGTAAAACTCCTCGCTTTTATAAAATGCGGCACTTGGTTTCAGTTCATGCTAACATCCCCCACCGGGGGAAAGTTTCGCTGTGAAATAATATTACTCACAATCATGCAAATTTTGATCTGCCCAGGGATGCACTCGCCAGCCCTTACGGAGAAATTCGTCGCAGCGCTGCATCTACCACGAGAAACAGTTGCAATCTTTCCATCCGATCGACAACCCGTTTACTCTCCGCATCACATTCTAGAGTTCTTTTCACCACACCATTCTGTGTTGATTCTGGCGTTTAGCGCCGGAGTCGTTGGCGCGATCGCTGCCGCCAGGATTTGGCAACGACAAGGAATTTCAATTTCTGCTTTCATTGCGATCGACGGCTGGGGTGTCCCGTTATTCGGCAAATTTCCCATCCATCGCATCAGTCACGATCGATTTACCCATTGGAGTTCCACTTTATTAGAAAACAGCACCCCTTCTTTCTATGCTGATCCCCCCGTCGAGCATCTCAGCCTCTGGCACTCTCCCCAACTCGCGCAAGGCATGATTCAACCCTCCAATCAGCCCGGAACAGCAGCGACTTTCATCACCGATCTGATCCAGCACTATTCGATCGAATGAACCTCGATCGACTTGAGTTCACCAACAGAATTCGTTAGCATTTGAAACAGTCAGCGTTGGAAACAATTGCGCTCAATGTTACAGAGCGTGAATGAATGTCAAACTTTTCTGACAGAACGATCAAGTTCTAAACTTGCAAACTCTTTCAAGGGCGGGTATCTGAATCAAGATCCTTCTTTCACTCTCTCGACACAGATAGAAATCAGTCCTACACTATATTTTTACCACTTGCATCCTACGATACAAAAGTCTTCCAAATTATCCAATCGAGCGTACTTGGCGAGGTTCCTCTAGTGCAGTTGCAGCAACGATCGGCAGTTCAACAAGTGACGGGTGCTTTTGCTTTAATCGACAGCCTCAGTCGTCACGGAGTCAAACACATTTTCGGTTATCCCGGCGGAGCCATTCTGCCGATCTACGACGAGCTTTATCGGGCTGAACAAGCTGGAATTCTCAAGCACATTCTGGCGCGCCACGAACAGGGCGCAGCCCACGCCGCCGATGGCTATGCTCGCGCCACCGGACAAGTCGGGGTGTGTTTCGCCACTTCAGGTCCCGGAGCCACAAATTTAGTCACCGGAATCGCCACCGCCCACATGGATTCGATCCCGATGGTGGTTGTAACCGGACAAGTTGCGCGCCCCGCGATCGGCAGCGATGCCTTCCAAGAAACTGATATCTATGGCATCACGCTCCCGATCGTCAAGCATTCCTATGTCGTGCGCGATCCACGAGACATGGCACGAATTGTGGCGGAAGCGTTCTACATTGCTAGCACGGGACGACCAGGACCGGTGCTAATTGATGTCCCGAAAGATGTCGGTGTTGAACTGTTCGAGTATATTCCCGTTGAGCCAGGATCGGTACGACTCACGGGCTATCGCCCCACCTTAAAAGGCAATCCCCGCCAAGTCGGACAAGCATTAAAGCTGATTCGTCAAGCTCAACGCCCCTTGTTATATGTCGGTGGAGGCGCGATCTCAGCAGGCGCACACGCAGAAGTCAAAGAACTCGCAGAACGCTTCAAACTCCCAGTAACCACCACATTAATGGGGATTGGAGCCTTCGACGAGCATCATCCGCTCTCAGTCGGCATGTTGGGAATGCACGGAACCGCTTACGCGAATTTTGCTGTCACCGAATGCGATTTATTAATTGCAGTCGGGGCACGGTTCGACGATCGCGTCACCGGAAAGCTTGACGAGTTTGCCTCTCGCGCCAAAGTGATTCACATTGACATCGATCCCGCAGAAGTCGGCAAAGTTCGCTTACCCGATGTGCCGATCGTCGGTGACGTGAAGCAAGTTCTACAGGATTTACTAGAGCGCAGTACCGAGGAAGCCGATCCCGCAAACCCAAATCAAACCGAAGCCTGGTTAGCGAGAGTCGATCGCTGGCGCGAAGATTACCCATTGGTTGCACCCGAATATCCAGGCGTGCTATCTCCGCAAGAAGTGATTTCACAAATCGGGCAGCAAGCCCCGGATGCCTTCTACACTACCGATGTCGGACAGCATCAAATGTGGGCAGCCCAGTTTCTCAAAAATGGTCCGCGCCGCTGGATTTCGAGCGCGGGACTGGGAACAATGGGCTTCGGGATGCCTGCGGCAATGGGTGCAAAAGTGGCAGTTCCAGACGAAGAAGTGATCTGTATCAGTGGTGATGCCAGCTTTCAGATGAACCTTCAAGAACTCGGAACCCTGGCGCAGTACGGCATCAATGTTAAAACCGTGATCATTAACAATGGTTGGCAAGGCATGGTGCGGCAGTGGCAGGAAGCGTTTTATGATGAGCGCTACTCCAACTCCAATATGCAAACGGGAACGCCGGATTTTGTCAAACTCGCAGAAGCCTTTGGGATTCGCGGCATGATTGTCGAAACGCGAGAAGAGTTGAAAACCGCGATCGCCCAAATGATTGCTCATCCCGGTCCCGTCTTGATGGATGTCCGCGTCAAAAAAGATGAAAATTGCTATCCGATGGTTCCATCGGGAAAGAGCAATGCTCAAATGGTGGGTTTGCCAGAACGCAAACTGCTAGAGCGAGCAGCGGAAACCATCCACTGTTCCAACTGCAACACAGAAAGCGTTCCTACCAGCAAGTTCTGCTCGAACTGCGGCACAAAGCTCTAAGTTAGATTCAATGTAAAAAAGAGAGAACACTGCGATCGTGGTTCTCTCTTTTTTGTTTAACAGCTTCAAAGTAATAATTCGTACCGTTAAGCTAAGCTTCTCGAACAATTTGTAGCTCAGGTTCTGCATAATCAAATCGCTTCCGAAGCTTGTAAATTGCCTCGATCGCATGTTGATGTTTTGCCTGATCGCCTTGTATCGAAAAGAGCCAAGCCGCCTCTTTCAAATCCCGAATTGCCCCTGCTTTTTCACCCATTGTGCTACGCACCAAGCCGCGATGAAAATAAGCAACTGCGTTTTGATCATCGATCGCAATCATGGCGCTAAAGTCCTCGATCGCCTCCAGTTTATTCTCAAATCGCATTCGGGTCAGTCCCCGCTGAAAGTGAGCATTCAGATAAGCTGGATCGACATGAATCGCATAGCTAAAATCTTCGATCGCATTCACCTTCTCACCCATCTGCAACCAAATCACGCCGCGATTACAATACGGAATTGAATTTTGAGAATCGTTAAGAATTGCCCGATTGAGATCGGCGATCGCGCCTGGATGATCTCCCAACTCAAATTTGATCAATGCCCGATTGTTGTAGGCGATCGCATAATTCGCATTCAGTTCAATCACACTCGAATAGTCTTCGATCGCGCCCTGTCGATCGCCCAATCCGTAACGAGTCACTGCCCGCTTGCAATAGGCGATCGCGTCATTTTCCAGAGTTGGATGATCAAAGCGATCAATCAAGCCTCGAATTACTTTCGGATTCTGGGTGCGAAGTCCGATCGCCAATTCTGGAAAAGCGGCACTCGCAGTCACAACCGGATGAAGTCCCAAAATGCTATAAGTCGAATCGCACACCAAAAAATTCTCGCTCGTCCCCAAAATTTTGAAGCGGAACTGCGTCGGATAATTTCGCTTCAGTTGAGTCAGTTGATTGAGAATCTTTTTCAGGAAATGCTTCGAGCGTGAAGGCGTTTCTCGATCGTAAATATAGTTTAGCTTCGTCGCTTGTTCATCGCTCAAATGTCCCCAACCAATATCCAGCGAACCGCCGCGATCGAGAAAAGTTTGAAACTGTTCAATTAGCTCATCATCCAGCGTGGCGCGATCGGGATAAGGAAAGACCACAATCACCCGCGATCGTGCCGAGTTCAATGCTTCTTTCAACACTGTGCGAGTATTTTCAAACGCATCAACATCTTGGGACAGATTAAACATCAACTCATACTCAGAAGTTGCAGACGGTGTAACCAACGTTGCAAGCTGGCTTTCAGTTACTTCCAAACGCGATGTGAGATATTTAATCTGAGTTTGTAACGCACTCGCATCCAGCATTTCGGGAAGCCGTCCCATCCATTCCGTCAGTTGGGTTTGTTGTCGATCGAGGGTCTGAGCGTAGTTCTGCACGGCTGCAAACTGCTTTTGCAAATGGCTCATCTGCCCAGTGATCATCGTTTGCATTTCGGTATGAAGTTCCGCCAAGTTTTCACCCCCTGAGACAGTATTGAGGCGATCTTCAAGTTGCTTAACAGTTGCTTGCAGGCTTCTAACCTCGATCGCAGGTGAGTTTGGATGTCCGGTAGCAACCCAAGACGACAAAGTATCCATTTGCTTCCGCAGAATGGTGTTCACCGATCGTAGCGGTGCAACCGTTTGCTCTAAACTCTGATGCTGATGGCGAATTTTTTCAACTTCTGCCATCAGCTTCGCCAAGTCCCGCCGCGACACCAAATCACCTACCACTTTTACCAATCCGTCCACTTCCTGTTTCAAAGCAGTGGCATCAAACGGCTGAGGTAAGCGATTTAGCCGCCGATGAATTTGATGAATCTCATCTTGCATCACCCGTGGAATATTCTGATGATGGCTTGTCGCAACTTCAGTAATTTTGGACTGCAACTGCACCACTTCCGCTCGCAGTTCCCCGATCGCGCTTTCTGTCCCTTCCACTCGACTCGTCGTCGCCAATCGATTCAAATACTGCGAAACCGTTGCCAATGATTCCGATAGCTGAGAATACTGAGTCTTGAGATGCGCTAATTCTTGTTCAAGCTGATCAAAATCCCGATTCTCGATCGCGCTCATTCGACCAGAAAGATTGTGCTGTAGCTGTGCGATCGCGGTGTCCTGCCGCTGCTGAATGGTTTTACGAACACTGCCAAGATCAATAAAACTGGGAAGAGTGCGAACGTGCTGATCGATCGCTTTCATCTCATCCGATAAGCGCTGGTCAAGATGTGCAATGCTAGTGTTAGCAGATTTCAGGGTTTCTTTGTCGAGGCGACGACGATTGGCGATATTCAGTAACAATAAGCACGAGACAGGAGCCGCCGTGAATGCCAACTGCTGCGACGCGATCGAGGCCATTGATCCAACCCCTGAGCCGATGAGTACCAAGTATTCAACCAGGCTTAACCATTTTTCATTCTTCATATTGCCCCTGAACCTGACAAATCACTGAGTACTAAAAAGCACATTGAGCGCTATCCTTCTCTACAAGAGCGCGATCGACGAATCAGGAAATTGATCACAAGAAAACGTCTATGACTTTGCAAGCAATTATTTTTGATGTCGATGGGACGCTTGCCGATACCGAGCGCGACGGACACCGGATTGCCTTCAACCGTGCCTTTGCAGAATTCGGACTCGACTGGGACTGGTCGATCGATCTCTACGGCGAACTGCTCGAAGTTGCAGGCGGCAAAGAACGCATTCAGCATTATGTTCAAACTCATCACCCGAAAATGCCAGCAGATACCGATCTCAAATCGTTAGCCATTCGGGTTCACGCAGCCAAGACCCATCACTATCAATCCTTCGTCAAAGAGGGCAGAATTCCGCTACGTCCGGGAGTGCAGCGATTGATTCAAGAAGCGCGAGAGGCAGGTGTGAGACTCGCGATCGCCACGACAAGTCAATTAGACAACGTGATCGCCCTGCTCGAAACTCAGCTTGCACCCAACAGTCCGGATTGGTTTGAAGTGATTGCAGCAGGCGACATCGTAGAACACAAAAAACCCGCACCCGATATCTATCTTTATGCACTAGAAAAACTGAAGCTAAACGCAGCAGATTGCATCGCGATCGAAGACTCTTTCCAGGGACTACAAGCCGCCCTCGCCGCTCACCTAAAAACGGTGATTACGCTCAATCCTTACACGCGATCGCACGACTTTACCGGAGCCGCGATCGTCGTGGATCAACTAGGGGAACCCGATCAACCGTTTGAAGTTCTCAAAGGACAGTGCGAATCATCCACTTATTTAAATTTATCAGTCCTAAAAAGCCTATGAACTCTGTACAGCGAATCCGGGCAGCGAGGCTACCGCTTCCTCTGCTGATTTTATCGATAGCAATCCCCGCCTACGCAGAACAACTTGAGCTTAAAGATCCAGTCTGGCAAACTGTCCCTGGCACAAGTGCAGCAATCAATACAGCCGGAATTCAAAAAGCTGGAAACACCATCATCTATGAAGTGGTGAACGCTGAAGCAGGATACTTACAAATTCAGATGGACTGCAAAGCGCAGCAGTTTCGGATGCTGAGATTTGGATTTTTTGAAACTCGATCGCGCGTCAATTACGAAGGTCCCGCCAATTTCTGGAGCAAACCCGCCAACCCCGACCAAAAAGCACTCGCAGCATTTGTCTGTCGGTTGAAATAGCAGCGTGTCCCACTATCACCGCATCTACCAAATCGTGCGCCAAATTCCTTTTGGGCAAGTCGCCACCTATGGACAAATTGCCGAACTTGCAGGACTGCCGCGACAAGCGCGTTTAGTTGGATATGCGTTATTCCGTGCCACTGATGCAGCATTAGAAATTCCGTGGCATCGAGTCATCAATGCGAGAGGCGAAATCTCCATGTCCCCCCTGCGAGAAGGCATGGATCAGGTGCAGCGATCGCGCCTAGAATCTGAGGGCATTCACTTCGATCCCAGCGGCAAACTTAGCCTCGATCGATATCGCTGGCAGCCTGACCTCACCCAGTTTGATTAAAAACCAGTTTGGTTAAAAACTTCCAGCACGCGCTGACAAAATTCTTTCAGCTTCGCCGCAGATTCTGACGCAGGTTGCCCTTCACCTTCAAACACCCAACTCTGCACCGTTGAGAACTGCCACTGCTTCCCCTTGTGATCAAATCCTGCTGATTCAATTCCGATCGCGCGTCTGACCTGCGTTTCTGAGTCAAGATGAAAGCGAATCTGAAGCAACACACTGCGGCATTGAAATAAGCGACTGCGACCCGGAAAATGAAACCCAATATCGATCGAATCGGGATCAACCATTTCTCGCGTATCGGGATCGTTTGCCCAGGGTTTGAGATCGACCCGTGCATCTGGAAAATCCGTCTTAATCAGATTGGTAATTGCGGCGATTTTGCTTGCGGTTTCTAAACTAGTGGCTTGTTCTGCTGCATTCACGATCGCACGGCTCCCCCATCAAGATATAAAACGTTACGATGTTATCCTTCCATCATATGGACTTCTGCGCGATCGAAGCAGTACGACTGGATACCGAAGAATTTTTTTGACAAATTTCTGTAACTTAATGTTATTGTATGAAAGGTGAAGCGATGGGGCGTCGCCAAGTGGTAAGGCACCGGGTTTTGGTCCCGGCATTCCTAGGTTCGAATCCTAGCGCCCCAGTCTTTCTGATTCATACAGCAAAAAGCCTGCCAGATCAATCTGGCAGGTTTTCTGTTTCAGTTCAATCTTTACCTAACGGCGGAAAAGTTGAGGCACAGAGCGCGTTGTCGGTTTTGTTGATCGAGTCACGCCACCGACCAATTTTTCCCCCGTACCGCCATCTCTCGGCGATAGAAACGGCTTCAAATTAATATTGCCGTTGGTCACGCTCGATCGATTTCCTCGAATTCCCAGCACCTGTCCAAGCTGATCGAGAATATCCGATCGACCCTGCCCATATGTCACAACGCCCTGTGTCTGCTGACCGCTATCGGCAACCGAAAGATTTTGGAAAACGCGATCGCGCGTCACGGTGGGATCTTGCCCCGGCGGAACCGTCAACACAATTCGGCAGGACGGCACTCGCTCAGTCGTCACACAAATCGTGTTGTAGCCGTTCTCCGTCCCGGTTTTCATCTCCACCAAGCCATCTGGACGATACGACTCCAAGCGACGAGCAATTTCAGTACAGCGACGATCAGAACTCCAGCCCCCACCCAACGTACTCGGAACCGCCCAAGCATACGCCTGATTCGGCTGACTCTCCGGAAAATACATCACCGTGTTTTGCCCATTATTCGCCTGACACGCAAACCGAGTTCCCGCAGCCGTCGGAGAAGGAATCGTTGTATCTCCGGGGTTCGTTGGAATCGGTCTCGTCGGCAGATTGGTTGATCCTCCCGGTTCCGTATTGATAATGACATCGCCTGCTGAAGGAGTCGTTTGCGCCATCGCCGATCCTGCCACCAGCATCGCCCCCAAAGGAAGCGCCGTTCCTCGAACGATTAAACTGCGAACTTCTGCCAAGCCAACTCGCGACATGGTAAACAACCTCGATCGTGTGAATAAATTTTGTGTGAAATAAATCTTGCGAGAACCAAACCCTTCCGGAGCAGTGTTCTGCTTTTTTGACCGTTGAGAATCGATCGAAGTTCCCAACCCCAATCAAAATTTTGCCCAATGCAGAAAAACGCCTGACGGGCGATCGTACATCAGGCACTCTCTCAAGCAAAATTATTTCCTATTGCGTCAATCGAAACGAACCAATCATTTTCTTAAAATCCCAGCGAACTGCATTGCCAGGATAGTCATAAAGCGCACTTAGCACAAAGATACGTTCTCCGGTCTGACTCGGAACAATCACACTATCTCCACAGTTGCTCGTGGCGCACCAAGAATAAGAAATCGCTGGTTTGCCCGCAAAACTATAACTGCGATAATCGCTTTGGCGACCATCGAAAAACGATTTTTCTTTATTTTGTTCCGCCCATTGGCGCGCCGTGAGTTTTTGCGGATTTGCAAACTCAGTCACCCTAATCTCATCACCGGGTGAGGATTGAGACTGAACATTACTATCGACAGGCGCAGGCTCATCGCTTCCCTCAGCAGGCGGTTTGGCAGGAACACTCCGCAAAACCAGAACTCCTTTTTCTGTTTGGGTCGAATCGATGCTGTATTTGCTTGGAAATTGAAGCTGAAATCCAGACTTGCTTTCGTAAGTTTTGGGCGTATTTGCAGAGCTTTGAGCAACCCCATCCTGTGAGGTTGTGTCGCCGTTAGTTGGCAAAGCTTGAGAAACCGCAGGCACTGAAAGACTCAGTAGCCCTGCATAGAAAAATGCTTGAAAGGAGGATAATTTTGATACTTTCATACAAGAACTCCGACCACCGTTGGGTGAAAACCTAATATTAGAAAGGCTAAAAGACTTGGTAACAAACCCGTTAAAAACCACAGATTAGGCACCCTCTTGGATTCAATTTTACCACGAAAAATTTAGACTGTTATAGAATCTTCCTCTACCGATTTGTAGACTTTTGCTGACATTTTTTTATATTTGATTCAACCTTGAAACTAAACTTTTGGATTTTTTTCCATACCAATATCTTCCTGGATTTATGACAGAAACCGGAAGAGATTCGTTTTTGATGATGTGACTCCTGCTTTGTCAAGATGTGGCGTGAACAGAGAGCGCTTTTGCCATCAGGGTTTGCTATCAGAGTTTGCCATCCAAGCAGGAGGACTAAAGGTTGCGAAGATAAGACAACAAATCTATCTTCGGATGGAGCGCATTCTAAAAGTGATAACCCGATAGTGTGACGGATAAGATTTACAGGATCTCATCATGGACTAGAAGCTGATTCTGCTACCTCAAGTAATCATCAAACTAATGTTAGGTAGATTGCCTAGAAATCAAAATTGTAGCGATCGGTGAATGTCCCTTACCCAAACATAGTGAAAATCAAATGAAATCAGTCAACGGGAAAGTGCAGAAAGTGAGAGCCATTGGATTAACGGTGAGTCATATCGATCGCTCTCAATCTTTTTACACTGAAGCACTAGGATTTAGGGCTGTTGCAGATGTCACGGTTGAAGGACAAGAATACAGCGATTTGCACAACGTTGCTAACGCGAAAATTCGCATTGTCACCCTACAGCTTGGCGATGAGCGGATTAAATTGATGCAATACCTCAATTCTGAGAGCATCCCCATCCCGATCGACTCGCGCAGCAATGACTTATGGTTTCAGCATTTTGCGATCGTGGTGAGGGATATGACTCGCGCTTATGAGCATCTAAAAGCATTTCCGATCACTCCAACGTCTAGCGCCCCGCAAACCATTCCGCCTGAGAATGAAACGGCTGGAGGAGTACAAGCGTTTAAGTTCAAAGATCCAGATCGACATGATCTAGAACTGATTTGTTTTCCGCCTGACAAAGGGCAAAAAAAATGGCATCAGAGTCACGATGATCGATTGTTTTTAGGGATAGACCACAGCGCGATCGCGATCGCCAACACCGAGCAAAGCCTGCACTTTTACCAAGACTTGCTCGGAATGGAAGTCGAGAGCCAGGGAGTCAACTGGCGCAGTACACAGGCGCAGTTAGACAACTTGCCCAATGCCAAAGTCCAAATCTCGTCGCTGCGACCCGCTCAAGGGGGCTTAGGCGTTGAACTCCTCGATTATCTTGTGCCCGGAACGGGGCGACCCTTTCCGACGGCATGGAAAAGCAATGATATTGCTCATGTGCAAGCCGAACTTGTCGTTGATAATCTGCAACAAATCGTCGATCGATTGCAGCAAGATGGCGTTCAATCAGTCTCATCGCGCCTGGTGCAGACCGATTCCGATCGCCAAGCTTATTTAGTCAAAGATCCAAATGGTCACAGCATTTTGCTCACGACAGACGAAGTGACCTAACAGTGTGAACTCTATCTGCGATCGCGCGTGCAATAGTGCATTCGGTTTTGATCAAAATGAGTGATAATTCCAGCGATCGCAGGTAAAATTGCACCAATTTCCCAAATTAGTGTAGATCAACCGTTCTAAGTATGCTATCTATGTTAGAAATCCGATGATTCTCTTTCACTTTCTGGATTCCGGGCTACACTAAACACTGATTTTTACCGAGACCCTGTGTACGTTAAGCGCGTTGAACTCACAAACTTCAAATCTTTTGGCGGTACAACCCCGATTCCGTTGCTGCCTGGATTTACTGTGATTTCGGGTCCGAATGGGTCGGGAAAGTCAAATCTATTAGATGCACTCCTGTTCTGTCTAGGTCTAGCAGGCTCGAAAGGGATGCGGGCAGAACGTTTGCCGGACTTGGTAAATCATACGCAGGCAACGAAGGGACGATCGACCGTCGAAGCCGCAGTCACCACAGTCTTTGATCTGTCGGATGAGTTGGATCTATTCAATGCGCTGAACCATCCGAACGAAGGAAACGAAGATGTTTCGCTCAATGAACCTAGTAACGGACATCAGACGAACGGGAACGGCAGTACACCCGATACCGTTTACGAACTAGATAGAAACGGTAAC
>DATJEM010000393.1:0-7553 GCA_035496615.1 Leptolyngbya sp. | reverse complement strand
CATTAGGGGCAACAATCACTGTTGAACGGCGAAAACCAGGAGAATAGATACCGGGAGAATAAGCGCCGTAAGGGTAGGTACTGTAAGGGCTAGAGTTGTAAGGGCTAGAGTTGTAAGGGTTGCCCACACGATTGCCAACCGTGCTGCGAAGAATAACGCGATTTCTGCCGTAACCGGAACCATCGCCGTAAGGCTGTCTGCCAAAGGAGCCGAATCCTGAAGGGGAACTGATCGAAACCCCAAATCCAGACGATCGATTTTCGTAGCCAGCCTGTGCAGGCAATAGAGGTGCAAGCACGATCGAACCTGCCACTAGGCAAGAGATTAATTTGAACATAAAACTACCACAGCTAAATTAACGTTTAATATCAGTCGATGCACCGCTCAAACTTTTAACTCGGACGTTTTAATTCCGGCTTTTTAACTCCGGCTTTTTAACTCTGACTGACGACCGATCGCATTTCCCGCAATCCAACCTGTCGTCCACGCACTTTGAAAGTTGAATCCGCCCGTGATTCCATCAATATCTAATATTTCGCCCGCAAAATAAAGCCCTTGACAACATCGGCTTTCCATTGTTTTAAAGTTAATTTGCTTCAGATTGACTCCCCCGCAGGTCACAAATTCTTCTTTGAATGCTCCTTTGCCGGAGATCTGATAGCTACCCTGAGTTAGCTCTTGTATCAATTGATTCAGTGTTTTGTTTGATAGTTCTGCCCAGCGCCGATCGCGATCGAGTCCGACTGCTTCCGTAAAGCGCTCCCACAATCGACGCGGCAGCATCACCGGACAGTTTGCGGCGATCGTTTTTTGCGGGATCTGATTTCTGACTGCGGTAAGTTCTTGTCGCAGTTGTTCTGGGTTTTGGTTGGGTAGCCAATTGATGGATAGTTTTGCTTGATAACGATGTTCGTGGAGTTCTCTTGCTGCCCAAGCCGAGAGTTTCAACACCGCAGGCGCACTTAATCCCCAATGAGTGATTAACAAAGCTCCGGTTTGTTCAAACTTCGTTGCTCCAACCTGCAAGCGTAAGCGAACGGGATCAACTGAAACGCCTGCCAAATCAGTGAAGCGATCGTCCTGAATGTTAAACGTAAACAAAGACGGTACTGGATCAATGATGGAATGTCCGAGCGATCGAGCAAATTGATACCCATTCGGATTGTTCCCGGTGGCAATTAGCACGCGATCGGCGGCTAACACTCGCCCGGAACGTAGTTCGATTGCGAATTCTTCTCCTAGTTTCGCCACCGATTTTACGGGAGCTTGTGTATAAATTTGCACACTCAAATCCGAGGCTTGATTGAGCAAACAATCCGCGATCGTGCGCGAATCATCGGTAATCGGGAAAATGCGACCGTCGGCTTCGGTTTTGAGTTTGACATCGCGATCGGTAAACCATTCGATCGTGTGCTTCGTCTGAAATTGGGAAAATGCCCCCCGCAAGGCTTTTCCGCCTCTGGGATAGTGCTGCACCAACAACGACGGCTCAAAGCAAGCGTGAGTCACATTACAGCGACCACCACCCGAAACCAGCACCTTTGATAAGCAATGCTGTCCCGCTTCGAGCAAAATTACATCCGCGCCCAACTGCGCCGCGCAAATTGCCCCGAAGAATCCCGCTGCTCCGCCACCGATTACGACTACTTTCACCGCTATTTCCTGACTCAAACCTTGATCTTAAGTGATTCATCCGCAGACAGATCTTGGAAGTGCAACTATCAGGATTAAGATTTGAAAAGTGATTATTTAACTGTTATGCAAACTCATCGGGAAAGTTCGATCGCTCGACTGCGATCGCTGACACATTTACTCGACAATGCCATTAATATTCCAGGGACAAGAGTGCGGTTTGGCATTGATCCGATCGTGGGAATGTTGCCGGGCGGCGGGGATTTGGTCATGTCATTGTTTTCAATTTATATCGTGATTGAAGCGGCTCGAATGGGGCTACCCAAAGCTTCATTAGTCAGAATGATTTGGAATTTGATCGTAGATGTGGTGATTGGGATTGTGCCGATCGCAGGTGATTTATTTGATTTCGCCTGGAAAGCCAATACGAAAAATGTGGCACTGATCGAAGCGCATTTCCTCAGTTCCGATCGTCAGGCAAAAACTGACTTTCTGTTTGTTGCAATCCTGATTTTGGGGTTTTTAGCGGTTGTGGTTGGCATGGGAGCGCTGGTTATCTATCTGGTTGGAGCGATTTGGAAAGCGATCTTCAGGTAAAGATGGCATAATGATTCGGCTGTTTTTATCTTGTTCCGATGACGCGATCGCCTCTTCTCACTCCTGAAGCTCTAGAACCGACTGAACTCAACTTTGATCTTCCTGATCCGAGTGACGATCGCATGGAAGAGTTTGAATTTCAGCAGCAGATTGAGCAGGCTTGGCAAGTCTGCGATCGGTTTGATTTGCAGACGGATATTTGGCGGGGGCGAATTTTGCGAACCGTTCGCGATCGGGAGAAACAGCGCGGCGAAGGTCGCGGAATGGGATTTTTGAACTGGTTAAACGATCGAGAAATTAGCAAAGCTCAGGCGTATAAATTAATCGAACTGGCGAATAGTGCAGATACCTTGCTCGAAGGCGGACATATCGAGTCGGAACATATCAATCGGTTTAGCAAGCTTGCTTTCGTCGAAACGGCTCAATCAGAACCCGAAGTTCAGCAGCTTGTGGGAGATGCGGCAAAACGGGGCGATCGGATTACTCGACGAGAAGTGCGGCAGCTTTCTGATGATTGGACAGCGATGAGTTCGGATTTGCTACCGGAAGAACTGCGCCAAAAGGTGGTCGATCAGACAATCCCGACTCGTTACGTTGCGCCGTTGATCAGACATTTAGAAAAACTGCCAGAATCGCACCAGTCTTCAATTCGACGGGCGATCGCGGATCAGCCCGATTTAGACACACTTAAGCAAGCGACTGGAGAAGCGCGATCGCTCTCTCGCTATTTAGAAGCGGCTCCTCAAGTTCAGGCGATGAATGATCAATCGATCGACATTGAGCAGGCGTTGGATGAAGCGATGCGGTTGGGCTGTCTCAATTCTGCGGCGGAATTGGTGAATCAAGCGGCACAGTTGGAACACGCGATCGCGAAGCTTTATACAACTTGGAAACGAGTCAATTCTTTATCTGATCGCCTGTATGAAGAGACGGGTGCGAGTACTCCGAATTTGCGATCGATGTTGAAATCAATGGAGCGGCTATCGAGTTCTGCGATCGAGTTTTATTTTGGCGATCCGCGTGGAGAAAATTTCTCGTATACGATTCGGTTGAAACTGGAAGATGATCAGACTTTAGAGTCTGAAATTTGAAAAGCCTGAAGTTTGATCATCAGAACGACAAACTTGCAGCGAGTTGCCGCAGTTTTTTGAGTCCAGTCAGCGATCCTCGAATCAATCGAGTTGCCGCGATCGGGGTTCTGATCATCGCTTTTACCATGGGCAGCGTTTGAACTTTGCCGTCAGAAATCACCCCGCTCAGATCTGGCAAATCGCCTTCGATGCCATCACTGACGACGCGCAGCATTGCCACTGGAATTTGAGATAAAATCGCAAAGCCCTCCATATCAACCACTTCTGCACCGTAAGCTTTGCCCAAATCGCGTTTTTCGGCTGCGAGGCAAATCACTCGATCGCTCATCAGTCCTACCACGGGGGAAACTTGCAACTGATTTTGGAGTCGTTGAGTCAAAGCGCGATCGCAGTCTTTCACGCTGCCGGAAATATTGAGGCAAGATCGATACAGCGCGATCGCACCGACTTCAAATCGAGGCGACAAACTGCCACAAAGTCCCATGACGAGAATATTATCGATGTTGGAAAAGCGATCGAAATTAAAAGTTCTTTCGCTTCCTGCCGGAATCGGAACGACTTGAGGTGAATCAATTCGCGATCGAATTCCTTGATAGACGGCTTGATATTCTGCGCCTTGAGGAACGAGAATGACGGAGACCATTAGAATAATGAAGATTTGTCACGCGAATCCGATCATCTCAGATTCCGCGTCTTAATTCACAAACTTGCTCGATTTTCCTGCCCGTTATTTTTCAGGTTTGATTGTTTATGGATTTGCCTACCCCCACTTCGCGAGAGCGGTTTAATATCTCACGTCTCGCGATCGCGAAGCCCTGGTTAACGATTTGTGCTTGGCTTGCAATTACCGTTGCTGGATTGTTCGCGTTCAGTTCGTTAAAGTATGCGCTGTTCCCAGACGTAACTTTTCCAGTAATTATAGTAAATGCAAAAGCACCCTTAACCGCAACGATCGAAACCGAAAAACAAGTCACCATTCCGATCGAGCAGGCATTACGATCGCTCTCTAACTTAGACAGCATTCGATCTTCAACGTTTCCTAATCAAGCCGCTGTGAGCCTGTCGTTTGAAGTGGGCACGAAGCTAGAAACAGCGAGTCAAACGGTCGAAACGGCGATGAAAGCCGTAAGTTTGCCGAAGGACACGCAGTTTGAAGTGATCGCGCTGAACTTGAATGAATCCGCAGCGGTGGCTTATGCGATCGAAAGCTCGTCTCGCAGTCTCCAAAATTTAGCAAAACTGACGACGGAGCAAATTGTTCCACAATTGACGAAAATTCCAGGTGTTCTGAAAGTCAACGTTTTAGGAACAGGTGGAAATCAAGCGGGTGCAACACTGGCGCGATTCAATCAGCAAGACGCGATCGCAGTTCAAGTGATCAAGCGGGGCGATGCGAATACGCTTGAAGTGGTTAACGCAGCCGCACAAGAAATTGAAACACTAAGAAAAAACCTGTCAAACGTAACGATTTCACTGGCAGCAACGCAAGCAGAATACATTAAGAAAGCCACAGATTCCACGATCGAAGCCCTAATCGAAGCGATCGTTTTATCGATTATTGTAATTTTCCCGTTTCTTCGCAGTTGGAAAGCAACGTTGATTTCAGCATTGGCGATTCCCACATCGCTGCTTGGAACCTTCATTGTGATGGCGTTCTTTGGCTTCAATCTCGAAACGATTACTCTCCTTGCATTGGCGCTAGTGATTGGCAGCGTAGTCGATGATGCGATCGTCGATGTTGAAAATATCAGTCGCCACATTGACGACGGAGCCACCCCTAAAGAAGCCGCACTCGAAGCCACAAATGAAATCGGTTTAACCGTTACAGCAGCAACCTTTACAGCAGTAGCGGTGTTTTTACCGATCGGCTTGATGGGCGGGGTGATTGGGCAGTTCTTTAAGCCATTTGGGATTACGGTTTCAGCCGCGATGATCATGTCATTGCTAGTCGCCCGGACTTTGTCCCCTGTTTTGTCGATCTACCTGCTGCGGAAACAACCGGGACAGAGACACGATCGCACAAGTGGAATTTGGAAACGCTTTAGCGAACTGTATTACCGCCTGTTGCAGTGGTCATTGCGACATCGATCGATTGTGGTTGGGATTGCTCTCGCCAGTCTTGCCGCAGGAATTTCGATCATTCCGCTGATTCCACAAGGCTTTATTCCGAAGCTCGATCGCGGCGAATTTAATGTTCGATATACTGCGCCACTGCCACAAATTCCCTCCCAAGCGCAAATTGCCGCAACCCTAGCCGCAGGGGGACAAATTCCGCAGATCAATCCGCTACAAGATTCATTCAATGTGGCAAAACAGCTTGAAGATGCCGTGCGGAAAGCCCCGGAAGTTGAAACCGTATTTACCACCGTTGGCTCGCGAGAAGGAGAACCCAATAAAGGCTTACTCTATGTCAAATTGAAAGACGATCGCACGACTTCAACCGCAAAAGTACAAGACCAACTGCGATCGAACCTGCCGGAAATTTCAGGAGTCACAACCAGCGTCGAAGATATTCCATTCGTCGAAGCTGGCTCCCAGCAGCCGATTCAGGCAGCTTTGCAGAGCGATGATTTGGCGGCTCTAGAAAAAGCGGGAACAGACTTAAAAAACCGCTTACAAACCATTCCGGGCTTTGCCGATGTCACCATCAGCGGCAGCCGCAATCGCAATGGACTTCAGCAAATCGATCGCAATGACGGGCAGCGAGTGGTTTACGTCAGCGCAAATCTCGGCAAAGCGATTCCTCTAGGAGATGCCACCGATCGCTTAGTAGCTGAATCGAAAACAGTGCTTCCGGCAACTGTAACGCTCGATTTGGGCGGCGATTCTGCCAGTAGTCGCCAGATTTTTAACAGCTTTGGCAAAACACTAGGACTCTCAGCTTTGTGTATTGTGGTGGTGCTGGTGTGGTTGTTTAGGAGCTTAATTGATCCGATCGTGATTGCGCTGTCTCTACCGCTGGCTCTGATCGGCGCAATGTTGGCATTGTTAATCACTCAAAGTGATTTTGGCATGATTTCGCTGATTGGCTTTGTGTTTCTGTTGGGATTAACCAACAAAAATGCCATCTTGATCGTTGACTACATCAATCAACTCCGACGGGAAGGACTCGATCGACAATCTGCCATTCTCGAAGCGGCTCCGATTCGGCTGCGACCGATCATGATGACGACCGCCGCGACCATTTTAGGCATGGTGCCGATCGCGATTGGTTTGGGCGCAGGATCGGAACTACGATCGCCGATGGCAGTGGCGATCGCGGGTGGACTGATCACTTCAACCTTGCTGAGTTTGTTCGTTGTGCCTGTGGTTTATACCTTGCTTGATGATCTCAAACCCAAGCGGCGCTAAACGGAGAGAGACGCTGTTTCATCGATCGCTCAGTTGCTTGGCAGGGGATTTCGGTGATCTGCCGCTGGGCGAAATTGGTGATCCAACCCAAAATTGAACTGCCTCGATAGACCGCTTGCGGAAATCCAGAAAGCCCCTCAATCCTCCACGAGTGGAAGACTTTGAAATTTGAAACATCTTTTAGAGGTGATCCCACATTTAGATGTAAAGCGCTCCATGCTCAAGCGTTCCTAAGGAATTGGCTGAAAAGGCAGAGTGAGCGCAGAAAACGATATCGATCGCAGCAGCAAAAATCCCCCGATCGCACATCCGATCGAAAATCCCAGTACTTTTAATCGCCCTTGCCAAGTTCCCTCGATCGCCCAAAGCAACAGACTGGCGATCGTCATCAAACTCCCCAAAATTGCCGCAGTTCCGCCAATCCACGCCACAATCAACCAAACGATGATCATTGTCTCTCCTTAGATGTACGGATATCCCCCTGCTGTATTACCCCAGTGGCGGATGGTGAATTTGTCAAATAATTGTTATCTTCTTTAATATCAACGATGAGATTTAGATTTATTTCGGGAATCCTCGGAGAATCAACTCGGTTCGTTCAGGATAAACCCCACCGATAGATAAATCATGGAATCCTGTAGTTGGTCTACTCTCTTTTATTTGGAGCGTACTTTGTATGAGTCAGCCTGTAGAACTTTCATTGGAACAACAATTCAGCATTCGATCGTTTGAGACTCAAGTTCAGCAAATGAGCCGTGAGCAAGCGCAAGAATTTCTTGTGAAGCTATATGAACAAATGCTGATGCGCGAAACCATGTATCGTCATTTCCTCAAGCATCAATGGGGCTTAGAACCCGACTCCCCAATCGTCTAAATCTGCTC
>DATJEM010000392.1:0-2924 GCA_035496615.1 Leptolyngbya sp. | reverse complement strand
ATTCGATCGCGAGAATTTCTGCTGAACGTCCGAGCCGATTCGCCAGACGATTGCTAACCGCAAACACGCGATGATCGCCGAGTTTGGCAACGGGCTGATGATGATCGATCGCAGCCTTGAGTTGTGAAGCATCCAGATTCGGTATTTCGAGGAGGTGACGAAACTGTTGAGCCAGCAGTTGAGCCGCATTACGATCGCGCACGGTTGCCACTTGGCATCCTTTTACCCAAAGCTGAAAACTTCCGGCAGCGCTGGTTTGACTGGTCGGACATTGCCAAAATCCGAATCTTGGGGAAGAGGATGGATTGAGGGTCGTTCCGTCGTACCCAATTTCGACGATCGCGACAGATGACTGATCTTCGGAGGGTGCCACGATCGGAAGCTGACCCAGGAGCGACTGCATTGAATCGAAGAGTCCAGTGATGGGATGCTGTACTTCGTCACTGATCGGCGTGAGCAATACTTGTTCGATCGTGCTGACCCAGCTAGGCGAAATGGGACGATTGGTTGCGCTAGGGACGAATCGAGGAGCGGTCTGTGCGGTGACAAGGATCGGTTGAAGCGAGGGCGATGCTTGCTGGGTGGGGGACAGCGTGGATTGACACACGCGGCTGTGACATAAAAGGTGAGTGAGAATTTTAGGGGTTTCGAGCAGTCGGCTTCCTATACTAGGAACTCCACTGAACCACGAAGCGACCCACATAAGTCCAAGTATCAACATTTTGTGATGGGTTTCAAGATTGTAAAGAACAATACACTTTTACCGAGGTTTATTATAGAGGTCTCCTGCCACCCAATAGATAAGCCGGAGGGGGTAGATCTCTTTTATTCAGACAAAGTCGGCTGTTGAATGTCTCTTCTATTACTCTCTTCTATTACTATCGTGAGGTTGTATCACGTCGTGAGGTTGAAAAATGCCGCTAACGTTCTCTATCGTTGATGTATTCGCTGAACAGAGATTTGCAGGAAATCAGCTTGCAGTATTTCGACAAGCCGATCAGCTTACAACTGAGGAAATGCAAGCGATCGCGCGCGAGATAAACTATTCTGAAACGACGTTTATCCTATCAGAATCGCCGCAAGAGAATGGCTATCCTGTACGGATTTTTACGCCGACTCAAGAGCTTCCATTTGCGGGACATCCGACGCTGGGTACTGCGTTCGTTTTGCAACAAATGGTGATTCAAAAATCCGTATCTACTGTGAGATTGAACCTTAAAGTCGGTCAAGTTCCGGTAACAATCAAGTATATCGATCGAACCATTGACAGATTATGGATGCGTCAGAATGCGCCGATTTTTGGGCAGCAGTTTGAACTAGAGACGATCGCGCCAATCTTAGGATTGAGTTCTGATCAGATTGACGATCGCTTCCCCTTAGCGGAAGTTTCGACTGGAGTTCCGTTTCTGATCGTGCCGCTGAAAACGCAAGCCGCTTTGAAGCAAGCCAAAGTCAACAAAGACCTATTTTTCAAGCTGATCGCCACCACTGAAGCGAAAGCAATCCTGGTGTTTTGCGCTGAAACACTCGATCCGATGAATCAACTCAGCGTGCGGGTGTTTGCCGATGGGTTGGGCATTCCCGAAGATCCGGCAACCGGAAGTGCAAACGGATGTCTAGCCGCCTATTTGGTACAGCATGCTTATTTTGGGGGAAGCTCGATCGATATCCGAGTTGAACAAGGTTACGAAATGGGGCGACCGTCTTTACTATTATTAAGGGCGGAAAAAGAGAACGAAGCCTTTGAGATTTCAGTCGGGGGTAAAGTAATTTTGATTGCGAAAGGAGAGTTCGTGTAAAGTGATTGACCAGACGTGTAGATGCAAACCCTAACAGCGCGGCTGCGATCGCATCTTGAAGCAGTGGTACGCGATCGCGATCCTTATTTCGCCACCCAAGGACATTTCTATGTTCAGCAATACATTCGCGAACAGTTCGCCCAGTGGGGAACCGTCGAATCTCATGCGTTCCAGGTTGGCAGACGGACTCACTACAATTGGATTCTGAACTTGCCCGGACGAGAACAGGCGAAGCCGCCGATTCTCATTGGCGCACATTATGATGCTGTGCCAAATTCTCCGGGGGCAGATGACAATGCAACAGGAATCGCTGTGCTATTAGAAATGGCAAAAGCTTTTAGCGAACACTCTGCACGCTATCCGATTCGATTCGTGGCTTTTGATTTAGAAGAAGTTTTCACTCAATCAAACACTTTTGGCAACACTCAGTATGCAAGCTCACTGAATGGTGAACCATTACGATTGATGATCGCTTTGGAAATGCTGGGATACTGCAATCACGATCGCCATTCACAACGCTATCCCGCAGGACTAGAACGATTTTATCCCGATCAAGGAAACTTCATTGCCCTGATTGGAAATGTGCCAACGATTCCGGATCTCATTCGATTAAGTCGAGAAATTCGTCGATCGAACGTTGGCTGTGAATGGCTTCCGGCTGGAATGCGTGGCGAAATTGTCCCGGATACCCGCAGAAGCGATCATGCTGCGTTTTGGGATCGAGGCTATCGCGCTCTGATGGTGACCGATACCGCAAACCTCAGAAACCCGCACTATCACAAATCAAGCGATCGGATTGAAACCTTAGATCTCGATTTTCTCACCGGAGTCTGCCAGGGTTTGATCAACGCCGTTCGATCGCTGTAGCATGAATCAATGCGCCAGAGGGACATATTAGAGGAACGAATTATGCCGGAGCAACTTTTATTAGTCGATGATGAGCCTGGACTCAGGGAAGCCGTGCAAGCTTATCTGGAAGACAGTGGTTACACCGTGCATACTGCCACAAACGGTCGTGAAGGGTGGGAAACATTACAGCGTGTGTTGCCTGACTTGGTCATCACAGACGTAATGATGCCGCAGGTCAGCGGTTACGAATTCCTCAAACAGATGCGCGACGATCCG
>DATJEM010000391.1:0-6017 GCA_035496615.1 Leptolyngbya sp. | reverse complement strand
CCCAAAATACTAAAAAATTCGCCGCGCTGAATGCTCAAATCGATTCCCCGCACAGCGGGTTCGCCGTTGTACACCTTAAAAACCTTTCGGAGTTCGACATCTAAATCGACATCGATCGTTCGAGGGTGTGAAACTTGGGTTGCCATTTGCGCCATGAGGTTGCTTCCCTACGATCGTGAGTCATTAACGGCGCGATCGTCCGTCATTTCCGCAACAAACCCATCGTATCCGGGAAACTCGAATTCGGAACATTCCGTGAATTCACGCCTTCGATCGTAAAGCCTTTAATTTTCCGGTGGATTTGTATTGATAGCTTTCCCGATCGCGCGGATAAAAACACTCAGTACTGTACGGCTTTTATTCCTGTCTCAGTTCATCTGGAATTCCCACGGGAGACAGTCCGCCGATCGCTTTTAGTGCCTGACAGCGCAGCAGTTCGACAAAGCTCAACATTCGTCCTTCATTTTGCGCCACCGATTCGATCGCGCTGAGTAAAGCGTGTGCTGCATCGGTTTCGGTGTATCCGCGCCGCTGGGCAATTTTTAGCGCTTTTTCGTCGGCTTCAAGCTCATTTCGAGCGCTTTTATTCGTGCGCCAAATTTGTAACAAGGCGATCGCGCTCAGTCCACTTGCGGCGGCAACGCCAACAAAATCTTGCTGTGCCCATTCAATCCCAAGCCCGATCGCGCCTAATGCAGTTAATCCCAACATAGGCGAAGGCTGAAACCACTGAACGTTAATTGTCCAGCTTACGGTTCGCAGAATTAGTAAGTCTCTTTGCGATCGAGATAACCGACTCCAGAGATCGAAATTGATATAGACAGGTCGATCGCCCATCCACGGTAGCGGTGCGGGAGCAGCGATCACGAGTTTTTGATCGGGCTTGCTGACTAATTTGATAAACATCCGACCGGACGCAGGCATCACGTCTAACAGCCGTCTAATTTCGGATTCAGGATTCATCGTGGGGGCAATAGGCGACACACGCTCTAGAGTATAAGCGAATCAGCCTATCGCCCGGAATGATTTACTGTGCTAAAACCAAAAGATCAGGTGAAACCCAGTTGATCAAGATAAATACTGTGAGTAATACACTTGATGCCACGATTCCTAAAATCGATGCAGTTGAGAGAAATCTCAAGAAAGAAGACATAAGACGCTCCAGCAAGTTGAAGTAGAAAGTTAGGAAATCCGCGATCGCGAAAACGAACGATCGCGAACTTAGAATTGAGTCTGTAGCAGAGAATTAACGCGCTCGATTTTGCGAAGGCATTTTGCTCTTGTCGTCTCGATTCAACCCCAGAGAATCTGCACCGACCGGAACGCGACTGTCCCGCTCGACCAGTTCACCGCTGATGAATTCTTTCACTGCCAGTAGAGGCCACAATAAAGCGCTGGCAATGCAGCCAATCGCCAAAGGCAGATCGATAATGATCTCCTTTTCTTCGGGCTTGCCTGACTTCTTCGCCGCTTGGAGGTAGGAGCGACCTGCCCAACCAATCCAGCCTGCGATGAACAAAAACAACAGTCCAGGAATCGTGAATTCGCCCGCGTGTTGAAGGTTGCCATCGGTGATTAAATGAGGCAGACCGTCATCTTTGCCGCAGAGTAAGCCAGACTGTGAGTAAAGCTCAAAGCGACGTCGGGCGCTGGCACTAACTGAATCTTGCATCCGTTCTGCGAAGACCGGATTTTCGCTACATGGTATCAAGTTATAGGCATGGGCAGGCTGCGGATTGACAAAGCCTAAACCCAGGAAAAGAACCAGAACTAGAGCAAACAATCGTTGCATGGAATTGTTTCCCTTGATTTACAAATGAGAAAAAATCTGTGTAAAAAACGTTGATTTTCTGCACAAATGGGTGTAAATCGAGTGGAGCGCTAAACTAGAAAACTAGCCTGGCTCACTTCGATTTGAGCGGCTGTAATAGCCACCTACTCCCAAAAACCTACCAGCAAATGGCAACGGTATTAGCGATTGAAACAAGTTGTGACGAAACTGCGGTGGCGATCGTAAAAAATCGTCACATTCTCAGCAGCGTTGTGTCCTCGCAAATCGCAATTCATCAGAAATACGGTGGCGTTGTGCCGGAAGTGGCATCGCGTCAGCACGTCGAAATTGTGAATCACGCGATCGCGCAATCTTTCACAGAGTCCGGTTTAACTTGGGCAGAAATTGACGGGATTGCAAGCACTTGTACGCCCGGATTGGTAGGAGCGCTATTAGTCGGATTAACGGCTGCCAAAACGCTGGCGATCGTGCATGAGAAACCTTTTCTCGGTGTGCATCATTTGGAAGGTCACATTTACGCTTCGTATTTAACTGATCCCGATTTAGAACCGCCGTTTCTCTGTCTGCTGGTTTCGGGCGGTCATACGAGTTTGATTTATGTCAAAGAATGCGGACGGTACGAAGTTCTAGGACAAACTCGCGATGATGCTGCGGGAGAAGCGTTTGATAAAGTGGCGCGACTGATGAAACTAGGCTATCCGGGAGGTCCAATCATCGACAAACTTGCAGCAGAAGGAAATCCGAAAGCGTTTCCACTGCCAGAAGGTCGCATTTCGCTGCCAGAAGGCGGATTTCATCTGTATGATTCGAGCTTTAGCGGTTTGAAAACGGCGGTATTGCGCCTCATTCAACAGCTTGAGGCAACCGGGGAACCGTTACCGATCGCCGATCTTGCCGCGAGCTTTCAAGCAACTGTGGTGCGGGCATTGACGAAACGAGCAATCGCCTGTGCGCGAAATTATGGATTGGATACGATCGCGGTCGGGGGCGGAGTGGCAGCCAATCGCGGCTTGCGAGAACAGCTTCAACTCGCAGCAGAACCGTATCAGATCAAAGTCCTATTTCCGCCGATGAAATTTTGTACAGACAATGCGGCAATGATTGGCTGTGCGGCATCTGAGCATTTGGATCGGGGACATCTTTCTGATTTGTCGATCGCGGCTCAATCTCGTTTACCGCTGTCGGAAGTGATGAGTTTGTACCGCGCCTAATTGTCCAGAATTAGCTCCCATTCTGCCGCCTGAGCGTTCCAATCCGGTCGATCGGTTTCTCCCACAACAAACGGGCCCCAATACCGTTCTGAGCCGTCCTGGGCGAAGGCAACCACCACATCACCGCGTTTGAGTTGAATCGATCGGTTTGGCAACGCAACCAGCAAACCAGAATCACTGCCTTCTTGAGGCGCAAAATCCCAGTGAGCGGGGGGCGCAAATCCTTTGGGAGGCTCACCGGATTTAGCATTGGGTTGCTTGGGTTGGCGAGATAACAGAGCAATGCGGACGGGATGATCCGATCGATTGCGAATTCTCAAATTCCCCTGTTTTGCAGCGGCGGCAGCAGGATTGGGGTTTTCGATCCTGGGTGGATCGGCGGGTGCGGCAGGCGGAGAATTTGCAGTTTTGATTACCGGTACGGTTTCGGGCGAGCTTGACGAAATCGAAATCTCGATCGGAGAGAGTTTGAGCAAGATTGTGCCTACGATCGCAGTGAGAACTGCCGAAGCCAGCGCAATTTTGATTGCTGGATGCCGCCCGATTTTTATGCCTTTCATTTGCCCCGCCTAGATTGTGTCAATCTTCCTACTTCAGTGATAACAAGGGAATTCCCGATCGGGGCAGAAACTTTTTCGGGGATCAACTCCAGAGACGAGAAAAAGTTTCGGGTTTTGTTTGACAAATTCAGCGAAAGCCTGCAATATATAGATCGCGCTGAAAAACAGAGCGATTACAAATCTGGGACTGTAGTTCAATTGGTTAGAGCACCGCCCTGTCACGGCGGAAGTTGCGGGTTCGAGCCCCGTCAGTCCCGTAGAATCCTTACTCCAATGCTTTCAACTCTTGCTCAATACATGGCAGGCGAATTTGACAACCGCGCTCAGGCAAGCGAGAGTCCAGCTTGGTTTGTCCATTTGCGATTGTGGCAGCGATCGGTGAATCTGTTTACCGAGGATAGCTTTACCCTCTTTGCGGAGCAATCGAATATTTTGAAATTAGACAATCCTTATCGACAGCGATTGTTGCGATTGCAGGAAATCGACGGAAATTTGGCGGTGCAATACTATCAGTTCAAAGATCCAAACCAAGTCAAAGGCGCAGGGCAGCGACCGGAACTGCTCGATCGAATTACTCAAGATGCGATCGAGCTTCTCCCTGGCTGTACGTTGCAAGTGACTGCGAGTGAACACGCTCAGGGATGGCATTTTATAGCGGCACCGCCCCCGGATGCGCGATGTGTTTTTTCACTTCAGGGCAGCACGATTCAGGTTGCACTCGGTTTTGAAGCAATGCAAAATCGTTTTTTGAGCGATGACAGAGGGATTGATCCCGAAACGCAGCAGCCGATTTGGGGTGCATTGATGGGAGCTTACGAATTTGAGAAAGTGCGAT
Source organism: Leptolyngbya sp. (assembly GCA_035496615.1). GTDB lineage: Bacteria > Cyanobacteriota > Cyanobacteriia > Leptolyngbyales > Leptolyngbyaceae > Leptolyngbya. The sequence goes on along the minus strand of DATJEM010000391.1, from coordinate 1,619 downwards.
CGTTCTAATCCGCGAAAATCGATTTTAAGCGCTGAAGTGAAGACTGGATTTCGGCTAGCTCAGTCGGGGTTAAGCGATCGAACTTGTGTTTGAGATGAGCGATGTGAGTCGGAAAAATCTGCTCGAAAAGCTGTTCGCCTTCCGGCGTGAGAACGATTAGAAAACAGCGACGATTTTCGGGTGGAACTTCGCGGCGGACTAAGTTTTTTTGCTCTAAGCGATCGACAATTCCAGTGAGGGTTCCTTTTGTAACTAAGGTTTTTTCAGCGAGTTGATTCATAAACATTCCCGATGTGTTGCCCAGAGTGCAAATCACATCGAACTGAGGCGCAGTTAAACCCGTTTCGCGGATATGAACTTCACCATAGGTGCAGAACGCTTGATAGGTCGTTGCGAGTTCGCGCATGATGGTGAGAAAAGGCTGTTTTGCAGCAGTTTTTGAATCAAATTCTGCGGTGTTATTAAGTTTCACAAGCAAACAGAATAGTAGCGGGATCTCTATTACTATATCTCAAACTGTTTCAACTAAAACTGTCACCCTTTCACACCGCTTCCCGCTTCGGTGGGCACAATGTAGCGCTGCATGATCAGGAAGAAGATCAGAATCGGCACGATCGAAATCACTGATCCCGCAGCAATCAATCGCCAATCGAGCGTGAACGTTCCAGCCAAATTCGCGACACCGAGCGGCAGCGTAAATAGTTCAGGTCGATCGAGGACTAAAAGCGGCCACAGAAAGTCGCTCCAAGACCCGATAAATACGAAAATTGCTAACGTCACCAAAGCAGGGCGAATCGATGGGATCATCACGTGCCACCAAATGCCCAGTTCTGAACACCCGTCCATCCGTGCCGCTTCTTCGAGTTCTTTAGGGACACCTTGAAAGGCTTGTCTTAACAGAAAGATTCCGAATGCAGACGCGATCGCAGGAAAAATGATACCGAGATAGCTATTTCGCAACCCCAACTGCACTGCGAATACGTACAGCGGAATCATCACAATTTGAAATGGAATCAGAATCGTTGCCACGATCGCGCTAAAGATTACTTCTCGCCCAGCAAAATTTAGTCTTGCTAATGGATAAGCAGCCAGTGAACAAAAGACCAAATTCAACACAACGGTTAAGACTGAAACTAGCGTGCTGTTGAATAAATATCGACCAAATGGGTTACTTTGCCAAACCGTGACAAAATTTTCTAACGTGGGTTGCTCAGGAAGTAATCGGGGGGGAAATTGGAAAATGTCTTCAGCAGGGGATTTGAAGGACGTGCTAACCAGCCACACCAGCGGAATCAGCATCAAAACCGCGATCGCGCTCAGCAAGGCGTAAGTCAAAATCGATCGACTGATCCGAGCGCTCATGACAACTCCGTAAACTGATCGTCAATCTTATCCGAATTCGTCGAGCTTCGGGGCAGCGGCTACGCTCCGAGCAAAAATTCATTCACAACGCTCCAAGCATGATCTTGTGAAACTTTTTTTCTTGCTGAAATGTAGTCTGCAAGATAGTAAGCATCTCTAGCAATGCCTGAAAATCGCCCTGAACCCCAAGTGTAGAGCCACGGTAAACCCAGAAAATAAAGCCCCCATGCGGAAGTTACGCCGCGTTGGTGTCCTGG
>DATJEM010000390.1:0-4527 GCA_035496615.1 Leptolyngbya sp. | reverse complement strand
TCTCTCATGACTGCCTCTCTTCCCACTCAATACAATGCAGCAACGACCGAAGCAAAATGGCAAAAGTTTTGGGAGGAGAATCAGGTGTTCAAAGCTGATCCGAATCAGCCGGGTGAACCCTACTGTGTGGTGATTCCGCCGCCGAATGTCACGGGCAGTTTGCACATGGGTCATGCGTTTGAAAGTTCGCTGATCGATGTATTGATTCGCTATCAGAGGATGTTGGGCAAAAATACGCTGTGGCTTCCCGGAACCGATCACGCCAGTATTGCAGTTCAAACGATTTTAGAACGGCAACTAAAAGCAGAAGGGAAAACCCGGGATGATCTAGTGCGCGCACAGTTTTTGGAACGCGCTTGGCAATGGAAAGCGGAATCGGGCGGTACGATCGTCAATCAACTCCGACGATTAGGCGTTTCGGTCGATTGGTCGCGAGAACGCTTCACGATGGATGAAGGGCTTTCAGAAGCCGTGCTAGATGCTTTTGTGAAGCTGCACGATGAAGGACTGATTTATCGCGGCAATTATTTAGTCAATTGGTGTCCTGCCAGTCAGTCAGCCGTCTCGGATCTGGAAGTTGAGAACAAAGAAATTGACGGAAATCTGTGGCATTTTCGCTATCCGATCGTGGATCAAGATGGTTTTGTTGAAGTGGCAACGACGCGACCGGAGACGATGCTCGGCGATACGGCAGTCGCGGTCAATCCGAACGACGATCGCTACAAACATTTGATCGGCAAAAAACTGCTGTTACCTCTGGTCTATCGCGAAATTCCGATCATTGCAGACAATCATGTTGATCCAAGTTTCGGAACGGGCTGTGTGAAAGTCACTCCCGCGCACGATCCGAACGATTTTGAGATGGGTCAGCGCCATCAACTGCCATCGATCAACGTGATGAATAAAGATGGCACGATGAACGAGAACGCCGGAGAATTTCAGGGACAAGATCGGTTTGTGGCACGAAAAAACGTGGTGAAGCGACTGGAAGAAGAAGGCTGTTTAGTCAAAATCGAGCCGTATAAACACACCGTGCCGTATAGCGATCGCGGCAAAGTTCCCGTCGAGCCGCTGCTTTCGACTCAATGGTTTGTCAGAATTAAACCGCTGGCTGATTTTGCCCTATCTGAACTTGATCATCAAAACGCTCCCAACTTTGTCCCTGAGCGCTGGACAAAAGTTTATCGCGATTGGCTCGTCAGCTTGAAAGACTGGTGTATTTCTCGCCAACTCTGGTGGGGGCATCAGATTCCTGCTTGGTATGCTGTCAGCGAAACGAACGGCGAAATTACTGACTACACACCCTTTATCGTGGCGCGATCGCAATCAGAAGCTCAACAAAAAGCGATCGAGCAGTTTGGCGAGAACGTGCAGATTCAGCAAGATCCCGATGTGCTTGACACCTGGTTTTCTTCAGGGTTGTGGCCGTTTTCAACCTTGGGCTGGTCGGACACCAACGCCGAAGATTACAAACGCTACTATCCCACTGCAACGCTCGTCACCGGATTTGACATTATCTTTTTCTGGGTTGCCCGAATGACCATGATGGCGGGACACTTCACTGGACAAATGCCGTTCAAAGATGTCTATATTCATGGCTTGGTGCGCGATGAAAACAATAAAAAGATGTCGAAGTCAGCAAACAACGGCATCGATCCGTTGATTCTGATCGACAAATACGGAACGGATGCGCTGCGGTATACCTTAATTCGAGAGGTGACGGGCGCAGGGCAAGATATTCGGATTGCGTACGATCGCAAAACCGATGAATCCGAAACGGTCGAAACCTCGCGCAATTTCACCAACAAACTTTGGAATGCGTCGCGATTTGTGATGCTGAATCTGGACGAGAAAACGCCTGCACAGTTAGGTAAACCGGAGAATTTAGAACTGAGCGATCGTTGGATTCTCTCCCGATTCAACCAAGTCACTCAAACCGTTCGCAAAGATCTCGATCACTACGGATTTGGGGAGGCGGCAAAAAGCCTGTACGAATTCATCTGGGGCGATTTCTGTGATCAGTACATCGAACTGGTGAAAGCTCGGCTGCAAGATCCAAATTCACCCCAGCGCCTTGCCGCCCAGCAAACACTCGCTCACGTCTTAGAAGGAACGCTAAAACTCTTACATCCATTGATGCCGCACATCACCGAAGAGATTTGGCACACCCTGACCCAAGCGCCTGCAACCGCTGATCAATCTTTGGCATTACAGCCTTATCCTGAGCCTGACGCAGCGCTGATCGATTCCGATTTAGAACAGCAATTTGACCTCATCATTAACACCATTCGCACGATTCGGAATCTTCGCGCCGGAGCCGAGATCAAACCGAGTGCAAGAATTACAGCCGCCCTGCAAACTGAGGATGAACAAGAAAAGCAAACGCTGATCACTGGACAGACTTATATCAAAGATCTAGCGCGAGTTGAAACGCTAACGATCGTAGGAAAAGATGAAACTCCCATCCTAGAACCAATCGCCGTGATCGACTCCGATGCTCCAGTTTTAGCGATCGCGCTCAATACCGTTGGAGCCTTCATCGCCAAACATCAAAAGCTGCTGCTATCGCTGCTGTTGATTGGTTCGATCCTGTTCGCGCTCAGACTTGCCGCCTCGACTTTAACTGCCGTTCACGAAATCCCAGCCCTCGCGCCGCTGCTCGAAATTGTCGGAATCATCACCACCTTTCGCTTTACAAAACAGCGATTGTGGCAGAAAGACGATCGACAAACCTTCCTCAATCAAGTCAATCAGCTTAAAACCGAAGTGATTGGAGAACCGAAAGCGATCGCACCCGCAGCGATTCAGCCAGCATCGATCGACGAAGCCCCCACGATCGTCGGCGTGACTGGAACCGTTAAGATTTCGATTCCACTCGCTGGATTAATCGACTTGGAAGCCCTGAGAGCCAAGAACGAACGAGATCTGAAGAAGGTTGAAGCAGAAATTCAATCGCTGAACGGTCGCTTAAGTAATCCAAAATTTGTCGATAAAGCGCCGCCGGATGTGGTGCAGGCAACCCGCGATGCTTTGGCAGAAGCAGAAAAACAGGCAGAAATTCTCAAATCGAAGCTCGATCGTCCATAAGTTTACGAATTCTTAACGTTTCTGTCAGAGAGACTGGCTGTCAGCCTCTCTTTTTTCTGATTCTGTGAGGGAAGCGTATCGAATATCGCGATAGAAAACGAAGAGGCTATACTGTTCAGTTAGGTATGCGTTACAGAGCGCGACCGAGCAAGAACAGAGCCTGCTGAACGGCTATACTGATTGAGTCAGTGTATCTACGGACGATAAAACCGAGAGATAACGTAGTCTGTTGTCAACATCCTAGTCAGCCCAGCACAAGCCTGCTCCCTGCTCTTAACTTTCTTCGTTCTTATTCGAGCCGACATCGAGAGAAAATAATGCTGCACTTGGCGCAAGTTCAAAAAAAAGGCTATCTAGGCAAGGCAGGATTGCGCTTACTGGCTGCTCAAAAATCCGAACACGTTTGGACAAAACTCCCTGAAGAAGAAACCGTCCTTTCGACTGAAGCCAGTTTGTACAGCGATGGCTTGCTCGTTTTGGTCGAAATCTCTAGCAGCAACCAGATTCTGGATGTCCGAGAAGCAAAAGACTGGGTTTTAGACTTGGTACAGCGCTATTTAACCTATGGGATCACCCCTACGTTTCTGGAACAAGAGACGGAGCGAGCGGAACAATGGCGGCAATCGCTGACGCTCGAAAGCCAAGAACTGGCACGACGGGCGATCGAGCTTGAAGCGCGGCGCGAACAAATTCAAGAACTCGAAGAAGAACTCAAAAGCGAGAAAAAACAGCTAGAAACCCTGATGGCACAAGTAAAATCGCAAGCTCAGGATTAGCTGATTTTTGTTTCATTTCTCAGTCGATCTGGATCAAACGTCCTCAGCCAATCTTCCGGGTGAAGGCGAAATCTGGGTCAAAGGCAGAAAGGGTTGGGACTTCGGAATCAACTTCGTTGCCTCGGATGGAGGCAACGGCTTCGAGAATAAGTAGCCTTGAGCATACTCACATTTCAGCGCCTTTAATTGTGCAAGCTGCTTCGTCGTCTCTACTCCTTCCGCGACGACATCCATGCCCAGATTCCAAGCCAGCGTGATAATCGTGCGAACGAGTTCTAGCTTTTCGCCATCGACATCGACGCGACTGACGAATGATTGATCGATCTTCAAGACATCCATCGGGAAACGGTACAGATAGCCCAACGAAGAATAACCCGTACCAAAATCGTCTACCGATAGCTGAATCCCCATTGCTTTGAGTTGTAGCAGCATATCCATTGCCGACTCAGTGTTCTCCATGAGCGCGCTTTCGGTGATTTCGAGCTTGAGGCAATGAGCGTCAATTCCGGTGTCTATAAGGATTTGCCGAATCTGGCTGATCAAGCTAGGTTGCGAAAACTGCCGACTGGATAGGTTGACGCTAACGGTGAGCGGCGGTTCTGAGGCGTACTCATCTTGCCATTGTTTCAGTTGACGACAGGCTTCGCGCAACACCCACTGCCCC
>DATJEM010000389.1:0-2226 GCA_035496615.1 Leptolyngbya sp. | reverse complement strand
CTACCTTCAAGAAGTTGGACTTGGCGAAAAGATTGATAACTATCCCGAACAGCTTTCCGGCGGACAGCGGCAGCGAGTTGCGATCGCTCGAAGCCTCTGCATGGAACCTCAAATGATGCTATTTGATGAACCCACGAGCGCCCTAGATCCCGAACTCGTCGGAGAAGTGCTATCAGTGATGAACCGTTTAGCCGAGCGCGGCATGACCATGGTGGTCGTTACGCATGAAATTCAGTTTGCGCGGGAAGTCGCGAATCGGGTGATGTTTCTCGATCAGGGGCGCGTGATCGAAGAAGGCACGGCGCGAGAAGTCCTGACTCAGCCGAAAAGCGATCGCCTAACCACTTTTCTGACTCGCATGCGTCAAGCCCAAACCGCTTAGAAACTCAAAAAGCTCGACAAAAGCTAGATGCACGTTTGGGGATTTTGGTTTTATCGTAGAGGCTGGTTGGACAGCGCTAACTTAGGAGATTTTTATGATTGAGTTGTATCAGTTTGAGATGTCCCACTTTGCGGAAAAGGTGCGATTGATTCTCGACTACAAAGGCTTGCCCTACCGTAAAATCGAAGTCACGCCTGGAATTGGGCAGATCGAACTATTTCAAATGTCAGGACAGCGACAAGTCCCCGTGATCAAAGACGGTAGCGAAATTATTGCCGACTCGACCGCGATCGCAGAATATCTCGATCGTACCTATCCAGAAAAACCCATCATTCCTACTGACCCAACACAAAAAGGGCAAACATTGCTATTAGAACAATGGGCGGATGAATCGTTGGGAATCAATGCCCGCAAAGGCTTAATCGGCTCAATTTCGCAGAATCAAAGTTTTCGGACTGCCGTATTACCCTCTTCAACTCCTGATATTCTGAAGAACTTAGTTGGTGCAATTCCAGGCGATTTTCTCGGTGTGTTGGGTCTGGGGGTCGGCATGGGACCCGATTCTGTCAAGCAAGCAACCGACGCGCTCAAACGCAGCCTCACTGCACTTTCGTTTCTACTGATGGAGCAGCCCTACCTAGTAGGCGACACACCGACGCTGGCAGATTTCGCCGTTGCTGGGTTGTCGATGTACATCAAGTTCCCCACGGGCAACTATTTGAACATTCCAGAATCGCTCAAAGGCAAAGGAGTCGCTGGAATTGCAGACGTGAGCATTTTTGATCCGTTCTTCAACTGGCGCGACAAGCTGTATGCGGATTTTCGCAGCGCTTCGATCGATAGTTACACGCCGCCAAGCGGTTCGGCTCCGACTTCGATCAGCATCGATTAGCCTCTAAACTGAGCGCTTTGGCAAGGGGCATCACCTGTATCGGTAAAATACAGGTGATGATCAGGTCTTACAGAAAGCTCGATCGAGCCTCCTGTGTCTGTCGCAACACCGCTTCAAGTTCTCCCCATTGCTCCTGCTCGATTAATCCAATCATTTGATCAATCTGCGATCGATACGCAAGCAGCGATCGCAGCACCTCCGATCGATTAAACTGCGCCATCATCACGCCCAAGTCAGGATTGCCGCCGCCGACTCGACTCGTATCCCGAAATCCAGAACTTGCCAACGCTTGAGCCAGCTTCATCACCGTCGAATCCGACTCGCTCAAACTGGCTGCAATCAAACTTGCACTCACCATCACGGGCAAATGAGAAATCCAAGCCACAGCCCGATCGTGATCCTCCGGTTGGCAATGAAATAATTTGACCTGCAACGGGCGCAGCAGTGATTCAACCCGCTCGATCGCAGGCTTTGGCGTACTCTCGATCGGAGTCAGCACATACGGGCTTCCAGCAAACAATCCGTGGAGTGCCGCCTCAATTCCGCTTTCTGCTGTTCCTGCCATTGGATGCCCGCCGACGAAATTTTTCCAGGTTGGCGAAATATTTTTGACGATCGATGCTTTAACTGAGCCAACATCGGTTACAACGGTGTCTAAACTCAGATGTGGAATCAACTGTTCCACGGTCGGGGCAATCTGCGCGATCGGCGTACAAACAAAAACCACATCCGTATCTGCTAGTAATGCGAATTCGGGTTCTGCCGCATCGACCGCACCACGGGCGATCGCGATTTCACAGGTTCTTGGTTTTCGGCTCACCCCTAGCACCGTATGACCCTGCGATCGCAGTTCTAATCCCAGTGATCCGCCGATCAGTCCCAACCCGACAATTCCGATTTGCATCGCCCTTGTTTCCAACGTCCTACAGAGTCATTCTGCTCGACAACAGGG
>DATJEM010000388.1:0-6652 GCA_035496615.1 Leptolyngbya sp. | reverse complement strand
CTGACGCAAGAATTTCTCCGCCAGGATTTAGAGACATTGATGAGCGATTTGACTCCGCAGCAGCGGGAAGTTCTGAGCTTACGCTACGGTTTGCAGGATGGCTATGAACTATCGTTGGCAAAAGTGGGCGATCGCTTAAATCTCAGCCGTGAGCGTGTCCGTCAGCTTGAGCGCCAAGCATTGGATCACTTACGTCGGCGTAAAGCGAATGTTCGCGAGTATATTGCCAGCTAGTTTCGTTTTTCACATCCGCTTAGGGGGACATCGATCGATGTCCCCACTTTTTTGCGCGAATTTTTGCGCGAATTTTTGCGCGAATGGTGTCGCAATCGCTCTAATAAAATGTGAAAAAGGGTTTTACTTCGATCGATAGAGACAGGGGTGATCGGTAAGGATGTACGATTCTCAAGGCTTATGAAAGGCAGCACAAGCCAGTCTGAAACTAGCCCACCACCAGTAAACCCAATCCGAGCAAGTACACGATGGGGAACGAGATGATCCATGAAACGATCCTTAGTCAGTTTTGGCAACGATTAGGAGAGGTTCTGGCGCTCAATCCTGAAACGTTTGAGCAAATCCATACAATGCCCCACGGCTCGGCGGTGGCGGTCATGATTGTTTTGCTGGCAGGCTTGTCTCAAGTATTAGCTCAGAGCGTCATTCTATTCGTGAACCGGGTAAAGCCCGCGCGGTTTGTCTTGACGTTGATGATTGGCGTGGTGCTCTTTGCCTTTGGCTATTTATTTCTCGTTTCAAGTACTTGGTTGATTAGCTTTGCGCCTTTTACGAGCGAAGCTCCATTTCAGGTTGTGGTACGGACGATCGGGATCAGCTATGCGCCACTTGTCTTTGCTGTCTTTGGGGCGATGCCTTATTTGGGTGAGCCGCTGCTATTGCTGCTGTCGGTGTGGCATTTGCTGGCGATCGTGGTGGGGTTTGCGGCGGCAACTCACGTCACACTCTGGCAAGCGTTCGGCACAGTAGGATTGGGATGGCTGATGCTGTGGATTGGGCAACGGACGATCGGGCAGCCGATCGCGAACTTGGGGCACTGGCTTGAGTGTCAGGCGGCAGGCGTGGAGTTAGGGACTCAGTGGCAGCCTTCTTTGGCTCGGTTGCTGCAACATCTTCACGCGTTTCCCCTGTCGTCCGATCGTAGCCCTGTTCAGACTGCGGCTGGAAGTGCCGCTTTATCCCCGATTCAACAACCCGCGAATCGGATCGAACCTGAAGAACCCTTAAATCCGGTTTGCGGAATCACCGCTAGCCCCACTGCGATTTCTCCCAATCAAGCTGCAACGGGGAGCCAGTCCCGTCCTGCAAGGGCTAGTTGGCTACTGACTCTGATCACTCAGTGGAAGAGTTATCTCGCTTTGATCGGGGTCACGCTGCTGACGATCGTGCTGCTTTCGCCGATTCACGTCTGGTGGGTGGCGGGATATGAAAAATTTGGCGGCATTTTCCAACTGGCGTTTAATCTCATCTGGATTGGGATCATTGCCTTACTCGCGGCTGCACTTCTAGCTCCCTGGGAAACGCTGGGCTGGTGGGCAGGTTGGTACGGCGATCGGGTCGATTTAACACTCGATCCCGAACCGCAATCTCAACCGACTTCTGCTCAAACTGCGATCAATCGATATGTCGTCTATCTAGATGGGATTGGTCAGTCTACCCGTGAATACTTAGCAGACAGTCAAGCCTTTGTCGATGGTTTGGAGCGCATCCTACCGCAAGATACCCGGCTGATCGAAGGCATCATTCCCTATTCGGTTTTCAATACTCCCTTGACGGCAAACCGTCCTCTCGCTTTCTTTTGGCGGTTGGCTGACCGATTTCGGCTAAACGATCCAGCCAGCATTTTCGGTTACTTTGTCAATCTCCGTAATGTCTTGATGGTTGCTGTTTCTGCGGACAAACGATACGGACCGATCTACAACTTAGGAATTGCGAGAGTGATTTACCAAGCGCTGATTCAAGCGGGATATTCGCTCGATCGCAAGGTCGCAATTACGCTGATTGGATTTAGTGGGGGAGGGCAGATGGCGGCTGGAGCCGCACCTTTTCTTCGACAAGTGCTGCCAGACTCGATCGAACTCATTTCACTGGGCGGCGTAATCAGTGGGAATATCAACATTCTCAGCGCTGAACATCTCTATCACTTAGTGGGCGACAAAGATGGCGTGGAGCGAATTGGCCCAATCATGTTTCCTGGGCGTTGGAAAATCTTCTTTCTGTCGTACTGGAATCGCGCGAAGCGGATGGGGAAGATCAGCCGGATTTCTCTCGGCCCGGTTGGGCATCAACTCCCTGGAGGATTGATGGATACTGAACAGTTTTTACCCGATGGTCGGAGCTATTTGCAGCAGACTCTCGATCGCGTGATGGAAATCATCCTCGATACGGCTGAGAATCCCGATCGGGCGGCTCCCCGCAAGTTGAGTAACTATGAGCGATATCAGCAAGCCGACTTCAATCGACCAGCGTTTTACCCGATCGATCAATCTGCCTTGTCCGAATCCTATCGCCCGATCGCAGCTTGGATGGGGCGATTGATTTTGCCTCAGAAAGATCAACGAAAAACGATTAAAGGCACTTGGTTTGAAGTTCATCATGCACCTGCTGACTTTCGACATTTAGTTGGAAAGACGATCCTGCTACGGTTCAGCACTGATCCACAAGTGCAATCTTACGTTCAGACCGTGACGAAAGACGTGCATTTTAGCCCGCAAGCTGAACAGAGCCGACAAGAGGGCAGAGTCCACCCCATCCGGTTGAATCACTGGCAACAGGTCAATCCGTTGGAGTCGATCGCGGGTTCACACCCCAAAGATGATGTGATTGTAATGCTACAAGATCTAGTCAGTGTGGAGGAATTTGCAGAAACCAGCATTCTATACATTGCTCATGAACCTGTGCAGATTACGGGATACTATTACGGACTGGTAAAGTTTATCCAGCCGATGCAGCCAGAAAGTGAGCGATTTCGGGTAGTTCACTTCGATCGCGCCTCTCGACAGTTCACTGGCGCAGAAGAGACTGTTCGGTTGCCGCAAGTGATCCCGAATCGCAATGGCACTGGTTCATCCACCAGCAAGAACATTGAAAACTCTGCGCTCAATCAAACCGGATGGTATATCTACGGGGCAGTGGATCATTCAGGGCAGTTTGTGGTGAAGGCGATCGCGCCTCGGAGCTTGTTACAAGTTGAAGTCGATCAACAGATTGTGGGTAGCGCTGCCATCAGACGCTATCTCAAACACAAAGTTTGGAGTCATCTATTGGCTCAGAAAGGAACCCTGCGCCGAACCTTGCTGCGGCTGAAGTCCAGCCCAGCGCCAGCCAATTGGCAAGAAGGTCAACGATCGCTCCTGATTCACGTCTACGGTGGAGTAGGAGGCAACAAAGCAGAACCCGCTGCAAAAAGTCCGCTCTACTTTGGGCATTTTGCCTATGGAATTGCCACGATCGTCCGAGAACCTTTAGCGGATGAACTGCGGTTTGATATTGTTTATCACCAAATCTATACGCACAATGGCGATGGGTTGATTGCCGGAAGTTTGCATTGGTCGCGCTATATGGGCGATCGGCAGTATGGTTGGTTAGGATTGCGTCCGGTTTGCGATACGCTGATTGAACTGGATGCGTTTACAGGGGAGTACGAAACCGCGGATGGCTTCAAGCGATCGCCTCTTGATCTGCTAATTTACCATTTAGAAATCATGGCGGCGCGTTATCGGATTGGTGATGGAACCGGAGGAACATTCGTCGGCCCTGCTTATAATTGCACGCAAGATTCTAATCAAGCGTTGTATGCAGCCTTGAAGCAGCTCTCACGATCGCTGCGGTCTCACCCCAAGATCGAGGATTGGCAACAACAAAATCCGGCTCAGTTGCACCGATTAGAGCAGCTAGAACAACTGGCGAAAGAGTTGAAATGGATACTGTTGCCGTGGGGAACCGCACGTGCAGACTGGAAAAATCAAACGAATGCGTTAGGGAGCACTTTAGAAGATAATCCGCTCCAAAAAATCGGTCGCAGTTTACTCAGCTGGCGCACGATTCTCCCTCGATTAACCAGTGATGAGGTGACTCAAACCTTCTTGAAGCAAGGAGCCTCAGTACGAGTCCTGCGAACCAATCAGGTCGGAGGAACGAATCCTGAGATTGAGCCGATCGCGCCAATGACACTGTAGGGAAGACACTGTAGGGAAAGGATCAAATCAAGCAATTGATCAGTGTTAGTGACAGCTAAAATAGTTTAAGTGAAGCGTTGCTTTAGGAGGTAAGAGTTATTTCTAAGCTACTGAAATACACGGCTTTCGGCGTTGTCGGTGTCGTTTCTTTGCTGGCAATCTGGAGCTTCATTGAGCCACACACGCTTAACACAGAAAGGCAAACTGCAAAAATTCCCCGTCTTCCTCCCGCTTGGCAGGGCAAACAAGTCGCCCAACTTTCCGACTTTCAGATTGGAATGTGGGCGGGAAATTCCGACACGGTTCGCCGTAGTGTCGAGCAGATTATCGCAGTCAAGCCTGCCGCCGTCTTGATCAGTGGTGACTTTATCTATCACGCCGCTCCGAATCCCGAACCCAAAATTAAAACAGCCGTCGATTTGGTCAAGCCTTTGGTTGAAGCTGGGATTCCGACTTACGCGGTATTGGGCAATCACGACTATGGCATGAGCGACAAGACCGCAACCCCCGGAACCGATTTGGCAAGTAGCTTAGCGACTGCCTTAAAATCAGCAGGAATTACAGTATTAGAAAATCAAGCGGCTAGAATGCAGCTTACAGGTCGTAACGAGCCTTTATATCTGGTCGGGATCAATTCGCGTTGGGCAAATCGAGATGATGTCAAAGACGCTTTAAGCAATGTCCCAAACGGTAGTCCCAGAATTGCGATGATGCACAATCCAGACTCCTTTGAGATGTTTCCGGCGAACACAGCACCCCTAGCGATCGCGGGACATACTCATGGAGGACAAGTGCGCGTCCCCTTTTCACCGCAATGGTCTTGGTTAAGATTGACTCAAAATGACAAAGTTCATGCCGATGGTTGGGCGAAAGGCTACGGCAAATCGGGTAACAATCTTTATGTCAATGTGGGGATTGGCATGAGTATTGCCCCCATCCGGTTGTTCTGTCCCCCAGAGCTAACCTTCTTTACGCTTGAGACAAGTTGAGAAACTTACTTGGGCTTCTATCGATCAATTCGAGATAAATTCATCGAATGCTGCTGCGCAAACCGACGAGGTGCTTTCAGCCTCCCAAACCGATCCGATCGCGCTGGGTTCGCTGCAAGGTTCTTCTCCGCTTAAAGACAAAATTTTGAAGGTCAGCGATGGCTCGTTCCTGATTGGATTCGCTGTCTGTCCATGCTGCGATCGTCATTTTTGAACTATTGCCAATTACCAATACAACCTTTGAATTGATGCCGATCTAGGGTAAGAATACCTGGTTCAATGCTCTGACGGGCGCGCTGGCTGCTTAGGCTGAATGCTTCAAACCTGCGAAACTGGCAAAAGCGGCTGAAGGCTAAACTGCTCTTTTTGCAGGCGTTTTCAAAATCTGCTTCACTAACTCAGGAATCTCAGACGGACGATCCGCAACTGAGATTTCTGCGCGTTTAAAAGCAGCGATCTTGCTTTCTGCGGTTCCCAAATCAGGACCTAGATCTGCGGTCTGCAAGTCGATGATCGCTCCTGCATGTCCCATCCGTCGATTGCGCGGGGCGCTGCGACCTGCTACATAGGCGATGACAGGCTTATCGATCGCTTCAGCAATATAGTGCGCTGCCATTTCTTCAACATCTCCGCCGATTTCACCGACTAATACAATTAAATCGGTTTGATCATCTTCGTCTAAAATTTGCAGCCATTGCGGAAAGGTAGAACCTGTGATTTGATCCGCGCCCAAACTCACTGCGATCGACTGCCCTAGTCCCGCTTGAGTGAGTGTCCAAGCAACTTCGTAAGTTAAAGTCCCATTTCGACTGAGCAGCCCGATCGAACCGGGTCGATAAAATTCGGGTGGGTGAATCCCCAGCAATATCTGTCCCGGAACAATCACACCTGGACTATTTGGCCCGACTATCAAGGTTTCAGTGGCTTCAGCTTTGCGAACCAAGCGCACCATATCTAGCGGCGGAATCCCTTGACTAATCAAAACAATTTGGCGAATGCCTGCCGCGATCGCTTCGAGTGCAGCATCCAAAGCCGCATAAGGTGGCGAAAAAATTACAGTCGTATCGATCGCTCCAACTTTCGGAACTTGCTCTAATAAATCAAACACTGGAATCCCCGCAAGCGTTTGTCCGCCCTGTCCCGGACTCACACCCGCGATGATCTGTGTTCCGTACGCTTGCATGAGTGGTGTATAGAGCTTCCCCAATGGTTCTAAAATGCCTTGCACTATCACTTTGCTGGCTGGCGAGAAATTCATAAAAAATAGGTCATCACAGGACTAACTAGAATCATTCCGACGATCAATGCGTATTGCTGTTCAAGATGAGCTTTTCACCGGGTTTGCTAGAACGATAAGGAGTCAATTCTAACAATGCAACCCACCCCCATCCTGAGAGTGCAATCTCCCCCGTATCCGCCTTTCGTCATTGCTACAGAATGAAAAGTAGGCTCGACTCGAAGCAAAAGTCT
>DATJEM010000387.1:0-3100 GCA_035496615.1 Leptolyngbya sp. | reverse complement strand
AAGGATCAACCCGCTCATCTCCATGCAATGTGTGAACATAAGGATGCTGATCTGCGATCGGGGCAGTAGAAGGAGTGGCAGCAGGGTTGATCGGTGACATAGTAGAGATAGGTGTGCATTCAAGCTTCAGTGAATCATTGATGTTTGATTCTGTCACTCCCCTTCGGTGGGAAATTTTAGAAAAGTCAGCCGTGGGCGATCGTTCCTATCGATTCACGCTGCCCTATCGATTCACGCTGCTCATGGGTCGTGCCGGGTAGCGTTCCCCAGCAGCACTGTCTTTCGGCGCAACTTCATTGATCCGGCGCAAATCATCGTTCGTGAGAGACACGTCTGTTGCAGCAATGTTTTCTTCTAAGTAGGTGCGGCGCTTCGTGCCTGGAATTGGCACAATATCGTCACCCTGAGCTAACAGCCAAGCTAAAGCTAATTGGCTTGGAGTGACTCCTTTTTCAGTTGCGATCGTTTTCACTCGATCGACTAACTCTAAGTTCTTGTGAAAATTCTCGCCCTGAAATCGAGGAGAATTGCGGCGATAATCATCTTCTGCCAAGTCTTCCGGACGGGTAATTGCCCCGGACAAGAACCCTCGCCCCAGCGGACTGTAAGCGACAAATCCAATGCCCAACTCTCGAACAGTTGCGAGAATTTCATCTTCTGGATCGCGGCTCCACAGTGAATATTCTGTTTGCAAAGCTGAGATTGGGTGAACCGCTTGCGCCCGTCGAATGGTTGCAGGAGCAGCTTCCGACATTCCCAGATACCGTACTTTGCCTTGCTGAACCAGTTCTGCCATGGCTGCGATCGTCTCTTCGATTGGGACAGTCGGATCAACGCGATGCTGATAGTACAAGTCAATCACATCAACGCCCAAGCGTTTGAGCGAGGCTTCACAAGCTTGGCGCACATAGTCGGGCTTGCCGCTAACTCCGACAAACTCACCCGATTCAGTCCGAACATTGCCAAACTTTGTGGCAAGCATGACCCGATCGCGGCGATCTCGAATGGCGCGTCCGACCAACTGTTCATTGGTAAACGGGCCATACATATCAGCCGTGTCCAGGAAATTTACGCCTAGCTCGATCGCTCGGTGAATAGTTGCGATCGATTCGTTTTCATCCCGACTGCCGTAAAATTCTGACATTCCCATACAGCCGAGTCCTAATTCGGCAACCATCAGTCCTTGATCGCCTAGTTTTCTCATTTTCATGCTGGCATTTCTCATCTGTGGATCGTAGCTCTAGTCTATGTTCCTCTTTGCGCTGCTGAAACAGTTAAAAGGAGGGTGATTTTCCTTGGGGATCGCGCTATTGCACAGGACGGATTTCTCAGGATGAGAAATGCAAGAGATGAATGATGTAAGAGATTAAGCGTTGGTTTGCAAAGATGCGATCGAATAAATTGCGATCGCCAACCAAATTAATAAGAACGTCACTGCATGAATAGGCGTAAACGGTTCACGATAAAGCATCACACCTAATAACAGTTGAAAACTCGGCGCAATGTACTGAAAAAATCCCAGCGTTGAAAGCTTTAATCGCTTGGCTGCCAGGTTAAACCAAAGCAGCGGTAATGCTGTTACGAATCCACACCCGATCAATAACAGGGTCACTTGCCAGTGCGTGCCGAAGCTCCCGGTTCCCGTTATGCCTATATCGCTCACCCACATTAGCGCGATCGGAGTTGCTAACACCGTTTCTACAGTGAGTCCCACGATCGGAGTGACGACGATTAACTTACGAAACAATCCATAGGATGCAAACGAAATTGCTAATACGATCGCAATCCAGGGAACTTGCCCGAAATTCCAGACGAAAGTTGCTACGGAGATCGTAGCAATCGAAACTGCGATTTTCTGCGCTCGGTTTAGCTTCTCTTTCAAAATCAATGCTCCCATCAAGACACTGACTAGCGGATTGATGTAGTAGCCTAAACTGGTTTCAACAATGCGCCCAGTGTTCACTGCATAGATATAAATGCCCCAGTTGCTCGTAATGATGCATGTCGTTAGTAGCAATGCTCGAATTGTGTTTGGCGATCGCCAGAGTTGCTGAAATTCAGCAATTCGTCCCTGCATCGAAAGCATTCCCATCAATAGAACCATTGACCAGATGATTCGATGACAAACAAGTTCGATCGCAGGAACTTGAACCAGCAGCTTCCAGTACAGCGGAAACAGTCCCCAGGCAGAATAAGCTAAAACTGCGTAGATCACTCCGTTTTTTGCAGACTGATTCAAAACAAAGGTGCAATGATAGAACAGTCTGCAATTTTAGCAATTAGATCTTTTCCTTTGCGGGCGGCGTTATTTTCGTTTTGATCAAGCCTTGCTCGATTTCCGCTAGCAGTTCAAAGTCTTCATGGGGCAAGGTTCGATCGCTGTTCTTTTCCAAGAATCCAAATGCCGATCGAAACGCTTTGGCATCTGCGGCGATCGGGGCATCCAAATGACAGGGAATAATTCGCTCAAAGTCCCAACTCGCAACCTTTTCCGCCCAATCGATCACAATTTGTGGTTCTCGATTGAGAATCCACTTCTGCAAAATCGGTGCAACCACTAATCGATGCTTTCGCAATGCTTCAAACGATCGCTCCCAACCCAGCTTCCAATGGAACGGATACCAGCCGAAGAATGCTTTTTTTGAGCGATCGGGCGCTTTCGGCAGATCCCGTAGCGAAGGCATTAGATCGGCAATCTCTAAGCCACTCGGACGAAAATAAAAGGTAAACAAGGCAATTCGCTGCCACCCTTTGCGGCGATTTGCTGCGGTATCCTCGATCGGATCTGCCGCTTGATCTCTTGCATGAAACAACAAAGGATAAGGATCAATCTGAATAATCTCTGGTGCAACTTCTGGAACAGAAAGCACTGAATCGGTCACAAGCAACGTTTTAGACCGTCGATCGAACAAGGCAATTTCTTCAAATGCGCCCAAACCTAATCGAATTGCACCTAATTTTGCAGAGTCAAACTGATCGCCAAACGGCATCGATCGACCCTCTAGCAAATGCGTCCGCGCTTTGGGAAATCCTAACCAGGACAGCGGCAAATTCACTGGATAGCTCCACTGATTCGGAGCAATATAGATTTGAGCCTTCG
>DATJEM010000386.1:0-3014 GCA_035496615.1 Leptolyngbya sp. | reverse complement strand
GTTGTTCGAGTCGGCTGTACTCTTTGCCCCAAAGCTGCTGAGAATAGACCGTCCAGCCGTAGACTGTCAAGACTGATCCGGCTAAGAGAAAGGTTGCCAGTACCGAAACTCGCTGCGTGATCAGCAACGATCGCAACCACTGCGGCGGCTGTTCTCGATGCGGTAATTGCCGCACAGATGATTTTACGGATGATTTTATGGATGATTTTACGGAGGTCTTTGGTGTTCTCGATCGTCTGGAATTCAGTGCTGCCGCCATATCACTCTTACCCATGTGGGAATCTGAATTTAGAAAGCCGACTTGATCGACTGCCCTTCAAGCGAATATTGTATCGGTAGTTTTAGCGTGTGAAGCCGAAAGTAACGTAAATTACGGATTCTCATCCGATCGGCAGGACTAATCGACTCATGATGCGCCCATCGTCGAGTTTGAACAGGTTGAATTCTGCGCCCATTTGCTGCATCAGAGATTGGCAAATGGCTAAATGTAAGCCGGGGGCTTTGTCTAATGTCGAAGGCGCGAGTAAATCGATCGCGCGTCCGGCTTCGAGGTCTTCAATCAGTCGCGGTTCGATCGTGCCTTCGTCGGTAATGGCGATTTCTATCCACTGCGCGTCAATTTGCCGACACCAAATATCAATTCGTTCGCCGGGATTGGCTCTTTGACACGCAATCAGCAGCAGTTCGTACAGCACTAGCTCAATTTTGGTAATGTCTCCGAAAATCATCGGATTGATTTCGTGATGCACCTGTGACCAAAGCTGTCGCTGTTTGATCAAATGCTCAACCCGATCGAGCGCCCGTCTTACCAGTCCGATCATTTGCACCGTCTCACTTTTGACCGTCAGTTGCCATTGTTCATCGCGAATCACTTGGCGGATGGGTTCGATCGAATCATCGATATGGCGCACGAGTTGAGCTTGTCTAGGAGTCGTCTCGCTGGTTAAAAGCTCGGCTAATCGAGAGGTGCTAAATTTCACCGATCGATACATATCTTCCAAACGACGATGCTTGTACCAACTGAGGCGTTCTAACCGTTCGCGATCGCGCTTTAGGGCTTCTGACACCATCAAATGCCGTCGTGACCAAGCCAGTTGGGTCACTAACGTACTGAGAATCATCAACTGTCGATCGAGCCATTGTCGTTCTAAGCTATCTGCCACGATTAGGATTGCAGTCGGCTCATGTTCGGGCGAAGTTCTCAGCGTGATCGCTAATAGTTGACCGATGCCGGAAGCGTTGAGCCATTGGCGGGTTTCGATCGGGATTTCGTCGATCGAAACAGGCAAAATTCCCTCATGGGCAAGAATACGATGCAGAAAGGTATCGGTTTCGAGCGAGACTTTCAGCACCGGATCAAGGTTGAATCGTCGCTCGCCGCTTGATTGTACAATCCGCCCAATCTTTCGCCCGGTTGACCAAGCAACTAAAACCGCCATCGGTGCTTCTAAAATCTGAGCGATGTACTGCAATGCTGACTTTTCGAGCAGATCTAAATGCTGAGTTTGCTGAATCGTGTGCAATCCCCATTGAATCGTCTGATAGATTTTTTGCTGTTGGTCGTTCTGTTGCTGTAGGTTCCACTGTCTGAGAACAATGCCAACTTGTTGAGCGACGATTTTAGTCAGTTCACCTTCGGGCTGATTCCACGATCGCGGCGTTTCATTTGCCAGGATCAATAATCCTTCGAGCGGCTGTCTAGAGGAGGTACTGCACACTAACAGCGATCGCACCCCCAGTTCTAACAGTGGAGTTCGCCAAGCCGCGAAGCGCAAATCATGTTCTAGGTTTTCAATCGCGATCGCACTCGATTGTTTTTCCAGCATTTGCCAATCGATCGGGCTGAGGGTGGCAAATCGAGCGGGCAGCGGCTTCTTATATTTCGGCTGAGATTGATACCGCACTTCAAACGTATCCAGATCAGCATTGTAAATCAGGGCAAGAACGCGATCGACCTTTAAGCGCTGGTTTAATAATGTTGCCGCGTTTTGCAAAGCGGAAGCTCCATCGCCTGTACTGTAGATGGCTTGGGCGATCTGTGACGTGAGTGCTTGATCGAGTTTGACCTGTGTGATCGTCGCTTCCATGCCTTCTAACGGCGATACGAGTGCGATCAACTGAGCCGCGGCGCGAATAAACTGCTTATCTTCGTCTTGCCAAACTTTCGATTCCTCGTTTTCTACCGTGAGAAATCCGAGTAGCTCATTTTGGTAGAGAATCGGAGCGGCAATCAGCGATCGCGCGCGAACATATTCCATCACTCGCACGGTAATTTCCGCTTTCAGCATTCCCACGGATTCATCGATCGCGATGACCTGATCGGCTTGCAGCGCCTGGTAAAAGCCGCCCATTTCTTGCACCGTCAGCCCGACTGAATCATCTAGCAGGCGTGTCCCTTTTTGATTGGTCGCTTTGCGCCAGAAATAGCGGCGAGTGCGCTCAAACCAGTAGACGCTTGTTCGGGCGGGCTGGATGAATCGCTGAGTTTGCTCCATGATCCGATCGAGCCGTTGTTCAAAATTTGGCAGCGATCGCAGTTCTGACAACATGGCTAACATCGGTCGATCGAGGGGCTTAATCTGTTGTCGTTTTTGTTCCTGTTCTGCGATTTCTAGCGTTGCTGCAAATTCTCCTAACACCATTGAGATCAGCGATCGTTCTTCAGATTTGGGAAAGTTTCCCCAGAGTCGCGATCCCAAAACGGCAACACCATAGCACCGATCTTTGAGCAAAATTGGGAAAACGATCGTGCCTCGAATCTCCGCTTTTTCAGCCAATCTTCGCCAGTCGTTGGCTCGCTGTTCGCTTCCTAAATCCGGGAATGTCAGCGGTTTTTGCTGGATCACGACTTGCTCGAAAATGTCGCCTGCGGTGAGAACAAAACGCTGCTTTAAGAATGAAGCATCATGATGGTTCGGGCTTTTTCCACCTTTGCCCAATAAGCGATGTTCGCTGCGATCGTATAGTCCAATCCAAACCAGATCAAACGTAAAGCCAGTATTGAAATAGGCGTA
>DATJEM010000385.1:0-5236 GCA_035496615.1 Leptolyngbya sp. | reverse complement strand
CACTTCTCTTTGGCTTGAGTTGCCACCGGAATCAGGGTGCCCGCCAAAACGACTCCAGAAATCCCGATCGCGATCCACTGCGGTTTCGTTAATCCATTGATTAAGCCAAACATTGCACGTTTCCTAACTGAGCGATAGTCTACTTTCTAACATGAAGCTGCTCAATGATTGTGTATTCTGCCTGCTTCTTGATGAAAGCTTCAAAAGGATTTCGCTTCATCGATTTGCTGAATGAGTCCGTCTCCCTCGATTCGCAATCGTCGTCCACGCCAGTAAGCCTCCCGTCCAATTCCGCCGATCGCCCAAATCAAAAAGCTCAATCCATCTCGAACTGGTAATAGCCACAGCCAGCGGAATAGATTTGGACTGTCCATACTGAATGATGAAAGGATTGCTTGGGTATAACGAGTGACATAAGTGAGAATCGAAAGCGCGATCGCCCAGGTGGCAAATTTAGAGACTAAAAGCAATGGAATACAGAATATAGTCCCGTAGCAAAAGATCATGCTGTAATAAATAGCACCTTTGTTAAATCGAATCGTTCTCGACCAACGCAACTCTCGCTGAAAGAGATCCCTAATTTGCTCTTTACCTGTATCTGATTCCAGCACAAGCTGAGATAGTTCGACGGTGTAGCCTGCTTTTGCCGCCCGCTTTCCGAGATTGTGGTCAGAGCCAATTCGATTAAGATGCAGTCCACCAGAACCATTGAGCGTCGTTCTACGAAGCGCGATCGTCACCCCAATCGCAAACTGCATTCCTCGATCAATCGCCCTTGCGACTAAAGCGCTGGGAATAAAATCGCAGCACCGCCCTAACGAAGCGATCGCAGAAGCGAAGAACTGGGGATGGTGAGCAACATAGGCGCAGGTAATGACATCGACCCGCTCAAGCGGTGCAGTCACGGTTCGGATGTAAGTGTTTGGGACTCGAATATCGCTATCAGCAAAAATGAGAACTTCGGACTTTGCCTTCTCCAACAAATAGCTGAGCGTGCTGTCTTTGTGATTGATTCCCCGGGGAGGAAGTCCAACGAAAACCTGAACTCGATCAGGGAATTGTGCTTGTAGCTGCTGCAAAACCGGAACCGCCGGATCACCCGGATCAACCACGCCAAACAAGACTTCATAGCGGGAGTAGGCTTGGGTGCAGAGTGAAGCCCAATTTTCAAATGCCCCTTCATCCAGCCCACAGATCGGCACTAAGACTGATACAGGGTCTTCTACAGAAGCAAAACTCGGCTTAGGAGTCGAGAAAAATCGGTATGTAAACCAACCACAGGCAAAATAAAACGCGATCGATCCCAAGATGAGAATCGTCAATATCCTTTCAACCCAAACCATTCTGTCTCAACCTACGATCGCTAAATGCAAAAGCTGCTTACAGTTTTCCAAGCATGACCACAAACTTCTTCTCTCTTTGACCGAATATCTCGCGATCGTTGTTCCAAAAAAACTGCCTCTTCTCAACGGAGCGAGGCAGTTGCAACTGAGGCTGATACTAGTCTTTTTGCTTTCTCTTCGATCGACGGCGCTGCATCAATGTTGCAAATCCGACTGCCGCCCCTGACCCAAGAATCGTCAGCGGCTCAGGAATCGGCTCATCACCGCCACCCCCCGGTGGAGGCGTAATTCCACCGCCACCGCCGCCACCCGGTGGAGGCGTAATTCCACCGCCGCCACCCGATGGAGGCGTAATTCCACCGCCACCACTGTCATTACTGCCATTGTTGCTCAACCCCACCGCTAATCCTGCGATCGCGCCCGCCCCTAACAAGGCAGGCAGCAAGAAAGAACTCCCTCCAGCGGCTGCGGCGGGAGGGATCGCTGCGGCGGGAGGCGGTAGCTGACCCACTGGAGTTCCGGGTGAAATAGGAGAGACAACAGGCGGCGGCTCACCTTCACCGATCGGGCAGGCGGTATCGCGGAGCCGCACCACAAAATCGTCATAGTCGCGATCTTGGGCTGTACGGTTGCGAACAATTTTTGATCCAGTGTCATCCCAGCCAATGGTCATGCCCCCGGTCTGACAGAGGCTGCCAATATTGCCCGCGAACTGAACGTGCTGCTCGGTGTCAGGGTTTAAGCGATCGGTCGAATACAAGATTCCCGTGGGTCGTCCATTAAACGAAGACTCCAAGTAGAAAACGTAGTCGTTGCTGGGCTGAAAGTTGTACCGCGAGGTTGGCTGGGGAACCGCATTACCAGGCGTGCCGATAAAATCTTGATTCTTTCCAATGCTGCTTTGTCGCGAAGAAGGCTTGAAGATCGATTCTGAACTGTCCGAAGGCTTTGTTTCAATCAGCAGTGGTGTCTTTTCTTTGGTAGTCAGATTGATCACTCCGAACGTCGATTGATATGCGCCGTGAGACTCGATAAAATCGGTTTCTAATGTTGTGTTGCGATTCACCCGAACGCCTTCATTCCCGATCGACATATCGGCAGCATGAGCGGACAACACAAAGCTGCTGGTTAACCAACCAAGCGAAAGCGCAAAGGCGATCGTCGAAGAACGACCCTTCCTTTGCAACTGTTTTATATTCTTCATTGGAGTACAGCAGAATGAAGGCTGTCTCCTCACACACTTTCCTAAAATAGGACTATCTTCTGACACCATCTCAAGCGGGACTCTGCGAAAGGACTATGACGAATGCCCTGGCGTATCTGTTGCAACAAATGTCGCAAGTTAACCTGCCAAGGGGAACGATCGTAAAAAGAGCGATATTACTTTCCGCTCAGTGTAGAAATGTTTGTGTAGGCTAAACATCGTTCCTACGAGAGATCAGAATTCTTGCAGGGTTTATGCACCTAGAACTATAGCTGCCAAATCTGAGTATGCGAAAAGAACTACCCACTGAATGATTAAGCGATGCGCTTCTATGGCACATCTTGTCCAGTGGTTTAGCTTTATCACCTTTCCATTCTACAGGGAGTAACAAGTCCCGCAATGTGCCTGGTAATGTATTAATAATCACTTGGTGAGCAATCAATACGAAGTCTATCCAGCGTCAACCCTGCATCATCTCCTGTCTGTAAGGATTGCCAGCGATTGCAAGGTTTGAAATTCTGCCAAATTTCAGCCGGCTATTAGCGGGTAGGAGTTTCTACCAAATCATGCTTCTTCGCCTGCGTGGTATGAGCTTCGGACTAGGGGAGCCGATCGTACATGAGAAAAGCCGAGCGTTTTGGCGATCGCACCCAATTGCTCAAATTCATCAGGATGCCAATACTTCTGAACCGGAAGATGCTCTAGAGAGGGTCGCATGTACTGCCCGATCGTCACGCGATCGCAGCCCGCAGATTTTAGGTCTTTGAGGGTTTCAACCACTTCGGCTGCGGTTTCTCCATGTCCAAGCATCAAGCCAGATTTTGTCGGAATCATTGGATCGAGCGCTTTTACCGTTTGTAAAACTTGCAGAGTTCGATCGTACTTTGCACCCCGACGGACTGGAGCTTGTAGCCGTCTCACTGTTTCAATATTGTGATTGTAGCAAGCGGGGTGTTCGGCGACGATCGTTGCAATTCGCTGCTGCTGTAAGGCTTCGAGTGCAACTTCGTCTTGCCGCCCACCCCAAAAATCTGGAGTCAATACTTCGATCTGAGTTTGTGGGTTGATTTTACGAATTTGCCGCATCGTTTCAGCAAACCAACTTGCCCCTTGATCGGCTAAATCGTCCCGTGCCACTGAAGTCAGCACGACGTACTGTAATCCTAGAAGTTGAACGGATTCGGCAACTTTCTCAGGCTCATTGACATCAAGCGGCATGGGTGAATGTCCTTTGTCCACCTGACAAAAGGCACACGATCGCGTGCAAGTCGGACCCATGAGTAAAAAAGTTGCCGTTTTTTGGGCGTAGCATTCCCCGCGATTCGGGCAGCGTCCTTCTTCGCAAATGGTGTGAATCTGACGCTGCTTGATGATTTTTTGGACGGTAGAAATCTCGCTAGCATTCCCAATTGAACGGCGTAACCAACTTGGCATCGCCGTCACGATCGCGCGACGCTCAGAAATTGCAGGTCGATTCGTTTGAGATGACATAAACGAGGGAATGCTAAGGGTCAGTTCAATGAAGATTGTCTTAAGCCGGAGGCGAAAAATATGAAGATTCTTTGCCTATCTCAATTATAAGCGCAGAGCCAGATTGAGGCGAGGCGCATTCTGTCGGCTCGAATTTTGCTAAATCGAGTAACATCACGAACATTGAGCGATCGCGACCCTGATTTTTTAGTCCGATGTTTTGGTTGGGAGCATCTTAATTTCTACTGTCACGTCGGTTTCCGGCAAATCCAACCGCGATCTTTCAGATCATTGTACAGATCATCGTAAACCAGATCACCCTAGAGGAGTTCAGTTGTGGCAAGTCACAAAGTCATAGTTATTGACGATAGCGCCGTGATTCGCAATATGGTGCGGGATATGTTGCCGAAAGGTAATTTTGAGGTTTTGGAGGCAAAAGACGGGCTGCAAGGGATCAATTTGATTCGCCAGGAGCGTCCGACGTTGATTATGCTGGACTTCTTGCTGCCTCGAATGAGCGGTTGGGAAGTGTATCAGCAGATTCAAGGGAGCGCTGAACTGCAAACGATTCCGCTCGTACTGATGTCGGGGCGCAAGGAAGAAGTAGCAGAAAAGCTACAGGAGCCGTTTGAGTATTTTGAGTTTGTCCAAAAGCCATTTGACCAAAAAGGTTTGATTGATGCGATCAAATTGGCAATGGCGAAGTCAAAACGTCGTCCTGCCCCGATCGCGACTCCTGCGCCCGTTTCTATGGGTTCAGCGGATGGGGCTGAAATTGAAGCGTTGAATCAAAAAATTGCGAAAATGCAGGCTGAAATTGATGGTTTGAAAAAGCAGATGGGTCAGCTGATGACGTTTGTAAAACAGAAACTGAAATAAAACGATTTCGATATCCCATTATTCGATCTCCCATCGAATCAAGGCGTTACGGAAGCAAGAGAAGATTGCGGCTGTAGCGCTTTTGTTTAGCTTTCCTGCAAAATTCTTTCTAGCTGCTCTAGGCGTTTCGTTCGCTCAGCAGCGCGTTTGTCATGCAGGATGACGAAGCAGAAAAGCGCGATCGGCAGCCCAATCGATAGCCCAATCAGTCCATCCGAAATTTGTGAAAGCTGGTTTGCACGGGACGGGACGGGAGCCTTTCCGAATTGAGCCGCCCCCTTGATCAAAACTGTCTCTTGCGTTTCATCGATCGTACAAGTCCAGTTGGCTGCATCTTTCT
>DATJEM010000384.1:0-10657 GCA_035496615.1 Leptolyngbya sp. | reverse complement strand
ATCCTTATCCCGAAGAAGCAAATCGCCGCTTGGTTTCGCAAATGACGCAGCTTCATTTTGCCCCCACTGCGCTGTCGGTTGAAAACTTGCAGCGATCGCATGTTTTAGGCGAGATTCATCAAACCGGAAACACCGTGATTGATGCTTTGCTAAAGGTTGCCGATCGCCAGCCCGCGTGTGAAATTCCGGGGTTGGACTGGTCAAAGTACCGCACGATTTTGGCAACCGTGCATCGGCGCGAAAATTGGGGAGAACCACTCGAAGACATTGCTCAAGGATTTCTCAAAGTTTTAACTCAGTTTGAAGATACGGCTTTGGTGTTGCCGCTGCATCGAAATCCGACGGTGCGCGAGCCACTGACCGCAATTTTGGGCAGCCATCCAAGAGTCTTTTTGACTGAGCCGCTAGACTATACCGATTTGGTTGGAGCAATGCAGCGATGCTATTTATTACTAACCGATTCGGGCGGCATTCAAGAAGAAGCGCCGAGTTTGGGTAAGCCTGTTTTGGTGCTGCGTGAAACCACAGAACGCCCGGAAGCCGTGATCGCAGGAACGGCAAGACTGATTGGAACGAATCGCGATCGCATCTTAAAAGAAGCGGGGACATTGTTGAGTGATCCGATCGCATATCAAGCCATGGCAACTGCGGTGAGTCCATTTGGCGATGGTTTGGCATCTGAAAGAATTGTGCAGATTGTTGAACGCTATTTATCGGTTGAACGCTCTTTATCTAAAGTGTAGAGAGATGGTCAATCTTAAAAATAGAATCTTGAAAGTAGATTGATCTGCAATCGAACTCAATTAAAGTACCCTTAGATCTAGCCCATCAATTTCTAGTAGAGCTATGCAAGTTTTCGTTTTGCTGTTCAACGCCGACACCGATAATCCAGGAATTCACACGATTAGTGTGGGCGATCAGAATCTCGTGTTGATGTTTGCTCAAGAAGATGATGCGACGCGCTACGCAATGATGTTAGAGGCACAGGATTTTGCGGTTCCGAGCGTGGAGAAGATTGATCAAGCAGAAATCGAAGAATTTTGTCGAGATGCCAGCTACGAGGCATATCTGATTCCTGAGAATTTTGTGCCGCAGAATGAATTTGAGCGATTGTTGCTTGCGCCACCGGACAAAAACATGGATGAAACAGACTGGGACGCAGAAGCAAAGCCGGAGGAAGCATCTGAAATGTCAAATCGGGATCTCGATCGCATTCGCCGCCAGCTAGAAGGACTGCTTTGAACCAATAAGTACGCAAATGAGGCAAATAAGCCCAAATATACCAATGAGGCAGCGGTTTTCGCTCAAAACAAAAGCCTCTGGGCGTCTGTCCGTGTTTCGACTCCAAAGGCTTTTGCTAATCTGCTCCTCACACTTCTATACTCTCCCACGATGTTTCAATTTTGTATATCTGCCTTGTGACAGATTGACTAGTGCAACAAACCCGCAGAACCACTGAGACTGCCAACGCCGCAGATTATGATTGAGGGAGAAATTTTCAAACCAATTCGTCCTCTGTAGAATGACAGTAGTGCCCGGAAAATAATGCTCGAAAAATTATCCACAGAATTTGGAGTTCGTTTCATGTCCAAGAAAACGTTTGCCATAAGTTTGATCGCAGGATTTGGAATCGCGATCGCAGGTTCAGCTTCTGCTCAAGCCCAACAAGCTCCCAGCGGCGCTGATTTGCTCAAAGATCCGCAGGGACAAGATGCGCTGAACGATTTGTTCAACAATCGGGGAAACAATCCCCAAGCGGGTTTGATGCAGTTGATTCAGCGGGTTTCTCAAGGCTCCGTTGATCCGGCGGCATTTCAGATTCAACAGCGCGAGAACATTGATGCCGCAACGGTAGAGTTTTTGAAACGTCGTCAAGCCGCACTCCAGAAATCTCAGCCCGTCCAGGTCGCGCCTGCGGTTCAGCCGCTGAAATAGCCTATTTCGGGACGAGCTTAAACGTAAATTGATCGGTCGATTTTGTTGGTGTGACTCGCATCAGCGCGATCGCGGTTTCTCGATCGCCTTCGGGGGTAAAGTTCACCGCATGGACGGCTCCGAGCGCGATAAAGTTGGGAGTGGAGAGGGCTGAACGAATTCCGTTTCGGGTGGGTGCTTGTTGCAGGGCTGCGATGAAGGCTTGGGTCGCATCGAATCCTAGCGCCGATCGCCAATCGGTCGATCTGCCCCAGGTTGAACGCGCTTGCTGCTCGAACGGCGAATTTTCTAGCTGAGTTTGGGCGGAGGGAATGGCGACGATCGTTCCCGCCGCAAGATTGCCCAACTCGGTCAGGATGCGGGGGCTGTAGAGCGCGTCTCCTGCCAAGATAGGTAAGCGTTTGCGGTTGGCGTTGATCACGAGCAAGGCGCGATCGAGCAGTTCGCTATTGGGCACGAGGAGAATCACTTCTGCCCCTTTTTTGGTCGCTTGGTTGACGCTTTCCGAAATCTCGATCGCAGGATTGCTCAGATCGATTTCAGCCATCACTTTACCTCGATCGCTGTAGTAGAGTGCGTCTTTGAAGGCATCGGTCAGCGATTGACTGTAGAGATTTTTGGAATTGAAGAAGATTGCGACTTTACGTTTTTTGAGCCGCTGAGTCATGTAGGCAGCAAGCTGTTTTGCGGGTAGTTCATCACTCGGCATGGTGCGAAACACATAGCGACTGAAACCCGATAGATTTTTGGCAGAACTCACCGGAGAAATGGCGACGAGTTCGCCCGTTTGGTAAATTTTGCCAGCCGCGTAGGTTGTATCGCTGGTTCCATGCCCAATCACACCGAGAATTTCAGGATCATTCACAAGCTGCGTGGCAATTTGGGTCGCCAGTTCGGGTTTAGAATCGTCTACCGCAATCGCCAGTTTCAGCTTGATTCCTTGAGTTCGATTGGTTCGATCTTGTGCTTGAGCAATGCCGCGCAGGACTGCGAGCGACGATTGCGGCTGTGTCCGAATGGGTAGGACAACGGCGATCGTGTAAGCGGGATTTTTGCCAATTCGCGCATTGTTGAGATAAATCAAGGTTTCGGGATCGGCTTTGTCGGCTTGTCGGGCTTGCTCAAATAACTTCACTGCGCTGGAAAAATTGCCGCGTTTCATTTCGTCGATCGCCGCCTGTTTGATCGGTGATTTTGACAGCGGATTCAGCGAGAGTTCTCCCACACTGAGCGGCTGTAAATCTGGCTGAGTCAGAAGTGGCGAAGAAGGGCGCAGGATTGCCCAGGCTGAAATACCCACGATCGCAGCGATGCCGACCGCGATCGCGCCTAGCTTTAAAGGTTTTTTTGAGGGACGGGGACGGGGACGGGTATCGATTTTTGATAACGGGAGTTGAGTAAAACTCGAAGATTTGACTTGATTTAATGCCGCTAACACTTCAGAGGCAGACTGATAGCGATCGTTGAAGTGAAACTGCGTCATTTTCTCCAATACCGCTGCAAACTCGTCGCTCACTTTCACGCCGTCTCGCCACAGTAAGCCATAGGTTTTTGGATCATGCGCTAACTGTGCAGGACGCACCCCGGTTAATGCCTGAATCGCAATCATTCCCAGTGAATAAAGGTCACTGTTGAGTCTCGGTCTTCCCAAACATTGTTCACTAGCAGCATAGCCCGATGTGTAAATCGGTAAGCTCATTTCAGGTTGAGGAGTCGTGATCGCACTTTCAACAATGGTCTTCACGGCTCCGAAGTCGATGAGAACGAGCTTTTGATCCAGTTCACGCCGCATTAAATTTTCTGGTTTGAGATCGCGATGAATCACACCATGTTCATGCACAAAGCCGAGAACCTTTGTCACCTCTTCGACGAGTTCGATCGCTTGGGCTTCAGAAAACGGATGATTTCCGCAGATTTCATCACTTAGCGGATGTCCCTGAACAAATTCCTGAACCAAATAAAACTCATTCTGTTCTTCAAAATATGCCAGCAGTTGCGGAATTTGATCATGTTTGCCCAATTTCTCTAACGTATCGGCTTCTGCATAAAACATTCGCCGCACCTGGCGCAGAATTGCTTCATCTTGACTCGAAAAGCTCAAATGCTTCAGCACACAGCGCGGATTGCCCGGTCGCCTCATGTCTTCCGCAATGTACGTTTGCCCAAAGCCACCAGAGCCGAGCGCCTGAATGATTTTGTATCGTGCATCGAGGATACGTCCTAGCATTGCAACCCTAAGAAGTGATAATGAAAGCATTGTAGGTCGATCGACAAAATCAGGCACGAATCGGTGATGAAAATTGAACATCGGCACGATTGGGCATTAACGTCTGAAGCCGCGATCGTGATTCAACAAGAACTCCGTCAAGAAGTGATCACCCACGATCAGTTCGGCATCGTTGATCATGTCGCTGGAATTGATGTGGGCTTTGAAGCAGACGGCACCATTACCCGCGCTGCTGTCGCCGTTTTGACTTATCCAGAATTGCAGCTTTGTGAATCTGCGATCGCCCGTCGCCCCACCACGTTTCCTTACATTCCCGGATTCCTTTCATTTCGCGAAGTGCCTGCGGTGCTAGATGCGTTAGAACAGGTGAAAACAATCCCGGATTTATTGCTCTGTGATGGTCAAGGATTGGCGCATCCGAGGCGATTTGGGATTGCTTGCCATTTGGGAGTTTTGACCAATTTGCCTGCGATCGGGGTGGCAAAATCGCGGCTGATTGGCAAACATGAGGAAGTTCCCGATCAGCGGGGAGCTTGGGTACCGTTGCTGCACAAAGCGGAAACGATCGGAGCCGTTCTCAAAACTCGGATCGGCACAAAACCGCTGTATATTTCTTCTGGGCATCGAGTGAGTCTAGAAACCGCGATCGCGTATGTGATGGGCTGTACGACAAAATATCGATTGCCAGAAACCACCCGACACGCGCACAAACTTGCCAGCGGATGAAGAGACTAATTTTATTATTAATTTTGCTGATTGGCATCACATTGCCCGTTCAGGCGGCGACTTGTCGAAGCGTGGGCGAACAAGAGATTTGCATTGTCTCGATTCGACGCAGTGCCAAAAACTATTGGGAGTATCGGGCAAAAGTGCGGGTGGATGGTGAAGTGAAACCGACGCAGACCTACGACTGCCGCAAGCAGATCACGATTCAAGATAACAAAGTTCTGGAACTTTTTGAGCAGGACGGGACAGCGGAAGCCGTTTGTAGTTTTTTTAAGCCGCCGCGAGATGCGTTTGGGGTGGCGAGCGGTCAGCCCGGATCATTTCGGGGTGTGAATCCAATCCCGCAGACGTTAAGAGCGCCTTAAGAACTGCTGAGTTCTAGATTTTTTTCGATAGTGTGAATGGCAGATACCTCCTAACTGCGTCTTCTGCCCCGTTCTGTCCACCTCGAAATTGAGTGGAACACGGGGTTTTGTTTGCGAATCCAGAAGCCTGTCCTACACTCACAATTTACAGCAACGACGCTTATGGCTCCTAACCCGAATCAACGGCATCCGATACCTGACCAATCCAGAGTATGTTTTATCAAAAACTGTATTACCGCTCCCAACATCGTTGTTGGAGATTACTCCTACTATGATGATCCGCTGGATTCTGAGGGCTTTGAGCGCAATGTTTTGTACAACTATGGTAACGATCTCTTAATCATCGGCAAGTTTTGCGCGATTGCCACAGGCGCAAAGTTCATCATGAATGGCGCAAATCATAAGCTAAACGCAATTTCTACCTATCCGTTTCCCATTTTTGCGAACGGTTGGGAAAGTGAGATGGAACAATTACTCAACTTACCCAGTCGCGGCGATACCATCATTGGCAATGATGTCTGGATTGGATACGAGGCGGTAATCATGCCGGGTGTCAAAGTGTCTGACGGAGCGATTATTGCCGCAAAGTCTGTTGTTGTCAAAGATGTGCCGCCCTACACGATCGTAGGAGGGAATCCCGCAGCAGTGATTCGGCAACGTTTTAGTCCCGCCGAAATTGCCAAACTACTTGAAATCCGCTGGTGGGACTGGGATATCGAAAAGATCACACAGCATCTACCGCTAATGATGTCCCATCAGATTGAGGCTTTGTGCAACGTCCAATGAGGGGTGAAATTTACTCCATTCTTTTCCGAATCTGTCGGGTTTCTTGTAAGATTTCTTCGACATCTTCATCACTCAGCCGCCGCACATAGTTCACCTTGATCTCTTCTAGCAAGTCTGTCGCTAAAGCCTGTAACTCTTGCAACGATCGCCGTTGCTGCAACTCTGTCGTCAACCCCTGACCAAAGCTTTTGACTAACTTACTGAGCAACTCAGCGCCGACTTTATCTTCGAGCGCAACCACGATCGCATCATACACACCGCTCGTCACATCAGAAACCAATCGTTCATTGATCTGACGGGGCACATCACCGACCAATGGCATGGTTTTCAATCCTTGATAAGCAGGCGACTGGCTCAAAATACTATCAATGCTATGGCTTAAAACGGCTTCTAGTTCAGGCTTAATTTTTGGCAAAACATTGTAAACCGTTGTCTTGACCAGATGCATGGTGAGTTCCTGAATTTCGTCGCGCTGGTTGAGATCGATGTAGGGGCGATTGAGCGATTGAGTGATCCAACGCGCAATTTCACCGCGATCGATCGCAGCTTGAACCCGATCGATCACCTGAATCACAACAACTTCTGCCATGTCTTCAGAAATGTTGGCAACTAAGCCTTGACTTGCTTGAGTGCGAACGCGATCGAGATGAATCAGGTTAGCTTGATCAAGGCGAATGATCACCGGAATCACCCGCAACCACCGCAGAAACGGCAGCAGCAGAAAGACATCATACCAGCGCCAAAGAACGGCATCCAGCCAGTTTAAGCGTTTTATGCGACTGAGATAGTAGGTTCGAGCAACGAATTCTAGGGCAAAAATCAAGATGAACGGGGCATCGATCGCCCAAAACCAATCTGTGTATTCGCCGTTTTCTCCGATCGTTCGGTAGTAGTTTGCAGCAATCAACGGACGAATCTCGCGATTGAAAAATTGCAGTTCGCTGCTGACTCCTCTTCGCGCTAGATTGTCTGTACTCCAGAATGTTGTAAATGCTTGCTTTGCAGATTCGCGGCGGCGTTGCTGAAAGATATGCTCTCGCATGCGATTTTTGATTTTCTCTAGCGCTCCGCTTTTGTTTGCAACTGCAAACGGATTCGCATCGATCAGTTCGATGCTGTGATCGCGCAACTCTTTCAACGTTGTTTGTGCCTGTGGACTTTGTAAGCCCGCTTGCTGAAGTTCTTGTTGCAAATCGTTCACCAAATCCAGATAAGCTTCGGTGTCTCGATTGGGTTCAATGCCTTTTACGAGATCATAACCTTGCGTCATACCGGGGAAGGTGCGGAACCAAAAATCGCGCCACGGAATATACGCCAAATCAAAAGCGACGAATCCCAAATTTAGCAACGCCAACAGCGCTATCGATCGCTCAAACCAGAGATTTCGACGACGAACAAATCGAGAAGGGGACGATCGCATAAATCCAAATCAGCACTGATCTTCTGAATTTTAGGCTCGATTGTTCAGTTTGGACATCGATCGAGGTTAGCGATCGCTAAAAGGCATCTTCTGGTAGAATGACCCGATCGCGGATCGGCATCGAGTTGTGAATGATTCAATGATGGAAGGGAAGTTTTTTGATTCCAAAATCCAAAATCTTTAGAACTCTGAGTTTCTGCGGAAGCGTCTATTCTAGATAAGGACTCGATCGCAGTTTTTAGCCATGACCGATTATTCTCCGATTCATGTAATTGGCGGTGGACTTGCAGGCACAGAAGCCGCTTGGCAAATCGCTCAAGCTGGGGTTCCTGTGGTGCTGCACGAAATGCGCCCCGATCGCCAAAGCCCGGCGCATCACTCTGAACATCTTGCAGAACTGGTATGCAGTAATTCATTCGGGGCACAGGCAACCGATCGCGCTTCGGGATTGCTGCATGAAGAACTGCGGCGCTTGGGGTCGATCGTCATTCAAAAAGCCGATGAACATCAAGTTCCAGCAGGGGGCGCGTTGGCAGTCGATCGGGGCGTGTTTAGTCGAGATTTGACCGAAACGCTGTCAAGTCATCCGAGGATCGAATTGCGGCGGGGGGAAATCACAGAGATTCCCAAAGAAGGGATTGTCGTGCTGACAACGGGACCTTTAACGAGTGAAGCACTTGCCGAAGATCTGCGCCAGTTCACCGGAATGGCATACATGAGTTTCTTTGATGCCGCAAGCCCAATTGTGGTGGGAGAATCGATCAACTTTGAAACGGCGTTTCTGGCATCTCGCTACGATCGCGGAGAAGCCGCCTATCTCAACTGTCCGATGAACAAAGAACAGTATTTGCGGTTTTGGCAAGAACTTTGTCAAGCAGAACAGGCAGAACTGAAAGAGTTCGATCGCGAAACGGCGAAGTTTTTTGAGGCGTGTTTGCCGATCGAAGAAATGGCGCGACGGGGCGAAGATACGATGCGATATGGTCCGCTCAAACCTGTGGGATTGTTCGATGCTCGGAAAGGGGATTTTCGCGAAAACAAACAGCATCGCCCTTATGCAGTAGTGCAACTGCGTCAAGAAGATAAATCCGGTCAGCTTTGGAACATGGTCGGATTTCAAACCAACTTACGTTGGGGTGAGCAAAAGCGCGTGTTTCGCCTGATTCCCGGTTTAGAAAATGCCGAATTTGTCCGCATGGGCGTGATGCACCGCAATACCTTTATCAATTCACCCGAACTGCTATTACCAACCTTGCAGTTTAAAGCGCGATCGACCTTACTCGCAGCCGGACAAATTAGCGGTACTGAAGGCTATACCGCAGCGTGTGCAGGCGGTTGGTTAGCGGGAACCAATGCAGCCCGAATTGCGATCGGACTTCCAACCCTGACGCTTTCTGCAAATACCATGATGGGTGCAATGTTCGACTTTATTAGTTCTGCCTCGCCAAAACACTTTCAGCCGATGCCGCCCAACTTTGGCATTTTGCCAGAACTCCCAAAGAAAATTCGCAACAAGCAAGAACGGTATGGACAATACCGCGATCGTGCTTTCGCAGATTTAGCCGAATTTCAAGCTTCTCTATCCTCTACTCCTGCGGGTGACTATGCGCTTGCTCTGTCTTAGTAACGGTCACGGTGAAGATACGATCGCCATCCGCATTCTCCAAGCATTGCAACAGAAATCGGACTGTACGATCGAAGCTTTGCCGATCGTCGGAGAAGGGCACGTTTACCAAAATGCCAACATTCCCGTGATTGGGTCTGTGAAAGTGATGCCATCCGGCGGATTCATCTATATGGACAACAAACAACTGGTGAAAGACATACAAGGAGGATTAGTCAAGCTAACCCTAGAACAAATCAAAGCGGTAAAAAACTGGGCAAAACAAGGCGGCTTAATCTTAGCAGTCGGGGACATTGTGCCGATGTTATTTGCTTGGTTAAGCGGTGCGCCATTTGCATTCGTAGCAACTGCCAAATCAGAGTATTATCTGCGGGATGAGCGAGGCTGGCTACCGAGAGAATCCTGGTGGGACGATCGCGTTGAACGATCAACCGGGTGTATTTTTCAACCGTGGGAACGCTGGCTGATGACTCGCCCAAATTGTAAAGCCGTCTTTCCCCGCGATCGCATCACCGCGCAAACGCTCAAACGCTTTAATGTTCCGGCATTTGATCTCGGTAATCCAATGATGGATGGTTTGGAATGGTCAGGCTCAGAGACGTTTGAAGGCTTGACGATCGCGCTGATTCCCGGTTCTCGTCCGCCTGAATGTTTTGCCAATTGGGAACTAATGCTGCAATCGATCGATGCGATCACCACTGATCTGAAACGACCGATGCAGTTTTTAAGCGCGATCGCGCCTGGAATCGATCTAAATCAACTCCATCAACTGTTAGTGAACTATCGCTGGAGTTCCTCAGAGTTGAATACCTATGTGAAGGGCTATGGTGAGCGACGAGCCACCCTGAAACTGATGCCGGGGCGATTTGCCGAATGTATTCAGCGCAGCGAACTCGCGATCGCAATGGCAGGAACCGCCACTGAACAATTTATCGGACTGGGAAAACCCGCTTTGATCCTTCCGGGTGCAGGACCGCAATTCACTCCCGCCTTTGCCGAAGCTCAAACTCGATTGCTTGGTGCATCCGTTACGCTGGTTCCGCAGCCTGCTCAAATGAGTGCAGCCATTCGATCGCTGTTAGAAAATCCCGATCGAATTCAAACGATTGCAGAAAATGGACGACGACGGATGGGAGAACCGGGAGCCGCCGATCGAATTAGCGATCGGTTAATTGAAATTCTAAGTTAGCGAATTAGGGTAATTGTAACTTCGAGATCTAGTGTTGCCCAAATGCACTTTGACCGAGTTTCTGCCCAATTGATCGCGCTAATCACTGAACCCTGAACTAAGGTATCCTCAACGGCATCACTGCCTGATTCGTCGCATAGATATGCCAAAAGCGCTGACGCATCCAAAACGGGCGAAGCTGTTGATGTCATTTTATCGATTCGCTTGACGAGCTTCTTGACGACGATCGCGGATGAGTTCTTCCGAAAGACTAACACCAGGAACAATGTCTCTGAAGAGACCTCGCAGTTTTCTAATCTGGGTTTGTTGAGTCGCAATCTGCAACGTTCCATCGGATTGAAGCGTTAGAACTAACCGATCTCCGGGATGGAGGTTAAGCTGCTCT
>DATJEM010000383.1:0-7495 GCA_035496615.1 Leptolyngbya sp. | reverse complement strand
CTGCGACGAGACTGAGACTAAACTGTAAATCGCGAAATAGCTGCAAATTCAGCATCGGTTGAGCCATGCGTTGTTCCAGCTTCAAAAAGAGTCCCGTTCCCAAAACTGCGATCGCTAACAGTCCGAGCGTCAACGGTTGAGCAAATCCAGCATCCTGTCCCTGCGTCATGCCCAGCGCAAACGCGATCAGCACGAGCGAGAGGACGATCGCGCCCCAGAAATCAAAGGATTGGTTAGGGTTGCGGTAGGGACTGGATGGGACATATCGCCACACAATAAAGCTGGCAAAAATGCCGATCGGGACATTCACCAAAAAGATCATTCGCCAATCCGATAAAGCGATTAACCCTCCTCCCACCGTGGGACCTAATGCGATTCCCAATGAAACGATCGCGCCAATGATCCCCAATGCTTTGCCTCGCTCTGAACTGGGAAAAACTTCGGTGACGATCGCGGCTCCCAGTGCTGAAATCATTACGGCTCCCAATCCCTGAAGTGCCCGAAATGCAATCAACCATCCGACGCTGGGTGCAAGTCCACACAGCAAAGAACTGATGGTAAAAACTGCTAAACCGCCTAGAT
The DNA here is from genome assembly GCA_035496615.1 of Leptolyngbya sp. Taxonomy (GTDB): domain Bacteria; phylum Cyanobacteriota; class Cyanobacteriia; order Leptolyngbyales; family Leptolyngbyaceae; genus Leptolyngbya. The sequence continues at coordinate 6,913 of DATJEM010000383.1, read as the reverse complement.
ACAGCTTCTTTTTGCCCAGCATATCTCCCAGCCGCGCTGCACCGAGAACGAACGCAGTGACCACCAGAAGATAGCTGAGAACGACCCATTGAATCGTAGCAAAACTGGTTTTAAAGACTTGAACTAAGGTGGGTAGTGCAATGTTGACGATGCTTGTATCTAGCGTAAACATCAAAACACCCAAACCGACACCAAGCATTGCCCACCATTTTGCGGGAGGTCGATCGGGGGAGTGCTGCGGATTCTCAATTCTGGGAGGCTTACGGGTCATTAAAAATTAAGAGCAAATGTTTGCGCTACAGGTTAATACAATATTACGGATTCAAACCAGTTGCTAAAGGCAGTAATTTTTTTGATTCGGTGAGCCTGCCAAATCTCGCCGCTCAAAACTTAAAAGCACAGCTATACTCATCTTCAGTTTTTCACGATCGCTGATAATTTCGCGCGATCGCGGTGTGTCTGGGGACTCAGAAATCGATGGTAGCAACGCAAACTCCGATCAATCAACTCGATCACTATGCTGAAGATCACTATGCTCAAGATCGCTATGTTCAGGTTGGCTCTGTTCAGACTCGCTATTGGGAAGCCGGACAAGGTAAGAAAACCCTGATATTGCTGCATGGAGCGGGCGGATCGGCAGAGTTTTGGTACTATAATCTTCCAGCGTTGGCGCGAAACCATCGGGTGATTGCGATCGATCTGGTTGGCTCCGGCAAATCAGATAAGCCGACTGCCTCCTATTCATTGACCTATCAAGCTGAGTTTGTTCAAGCCTTCATGACCGCACTGTCGATCGAGGCTGCGATTTTAGTCGGGCATTCAATGTCAGGTGGTGTCGCGTTGCAGTTGGCGCTTATGGCTCCAGAAAGAGTTGAGAAATTGGTCTTGGTTGGCAGCTTTGGATTAGGGCGGCAGATCTCGCTTTCAGCCCGATTTACCACCTTGCCGCTAGCCGTGCGATCGCTGCAACCGACCGCGAAACTGATGCGATCGATGTTGCGTCACAATGTCTTTGATGTGAATGCAATTCCAGAAGAATGGATCAGATTGCGCTATTCAATTTTTGCGCTACCCGGACGCAAAGACTCGCTGATTCAAATGGCGCGAACAAACCTTTGTTTACAGGGTGTGCGGGAGTCCGTATATCGATCGATTCTGGCAAAACTCCCGACCGTGACCGCACCGACACTGATTGTTTGGGGAAAACAAGATCGAATTATTCCGGTGAATCATGCTTATATTGCCGCGAACTATCTTCCTCATGCAGCACCACCATTGTTGCTCGATCGGTGTGGGCATTATCCGCATCTTGAACATTCTGAGCAATTTAACCAAGCAGTGTTGAACTTTGTGCAAGGTTGTCCAACGGATCACTCATCCCAAATTAATTTGGGAGAAGGGCAGATCAGGGATCTAGGGTAAAAGGCTCGCCTCCTTTCCGTAAAGCGAGATCGGATTCTGTAGGTAAACGTAATTTAACGGACACGAAATCTGTAAGTTGAGGCATAACTATCACAGGTTTCTCTCCGGGTGCTCAAAACGGACAGGTGATTTTTATGTCTAATTCAGGCTCTACCTCAACTTCAGACTCAAGTTTTAACTCGATATGGTCTACTCCAACTCGTCAAGTATTGCCCATTATCTTAGTCCGGGGGTTTGCTGGAAGCGATAGCATTGATGAACGACGGCATACGTATCAAGGCTTCAACGATGGCAGTGTGTATCCGCAAAAACGTGGCGAGAACTACATCTACGAAGGGATGATTCTGCGCTTCATGAAGTCGAGTTGGCGGTATAACGATGCCACAAATGTTGTCGGCTACTATCCAAAATCGATGGCAACGCCGCCCGTGATTCCCGATGAACTGAAAGTGTTTGACCCCAGCTTCTTTAATGGTCGCGTGATCATTGATCCTGCGATGGCGCTCTATTTTCTCAAATCAGATGATCCGCTGAAAAGCTTGTGGGTGTTTCGCTATTACGATTTGTGCGATCGTACCTTTCCAATCTATGGTGAAGCACTGGTGCGCTTGATCGATTTCATTCGCGCTCTCTGCGCACTCAAAGCTCAAGGCACAAAGCCCAAAGTCAATCTCATCGCGCATTCAATGGGGGGGTTGGTGGTGCGTGAAGCCATTCAGCGTACCTATCCCAAACGCAGTATCACCGCTGCCGATGAAGCGATCAACAAAATCGTCACGCTAGGAACGCCGCATAAAGGCATTTCATTCCAGGTGCTAAAAGATTTGCGCTGGCTACCGATCGAAGCGGCGGACGAGCTAGAACACTTCAATCCCAAGAGTCAAGCTGATCCCAATAGCGACACTTCAGCGGTGAATTTTGGGCGCTATTTTCCGCTCGATCGCTTGCTGTGTGTGGTTGGGACAAACTATCGTCAGTACAACAGTCAGGCGGCAGCGTTGCTAAATCGTCTCAGCCCGATCGAGGGTGAATTCGGATTGAGCTACAACCGCAGTGATGGGTTGGTCAAACAAAGCTGCGCTCAGATCGACGGCGCACCTCGCACGTTTTTGAATAAACCGCATGGGGGATTTGATTCGATCATCACCTCGCGAGAATCTTTTGAGATATCAACGCGATTCTTCTACGGCGACGTGAAGACCAAACTGCGACAAGTCCGGGCGCAAGTGAAACGCGGTTTTGACTTTTTTGGCAAAAGTGAATTTTTCTTTGGGGTTTCGGTCAAGCCGCGAGGAGTTGATTTTGAATTGTTCCACCAAAGCAAAGAAGCAGAGAATTGCTATGGGCCGTTCCGATCGGGGGATTTTAGCGATCCAGAGTTAGCCTTTCCCTGGGCGGATGCAGACAAGTTGATTTGGGAAGGGTATCTCAATACCAGCGCCAGCACAACGCATACTGATTTGGTAATGCGGCTAGAGTTTTATGTCGGTGAGCGCGATCGGTTTGGGATTGGCTTTTCGGATAATATCGTGTTCGCGAAACAGTATTATGTCCGGGCGGTTTTGCAACCTTCGCTGCAATTGTATTTGTACAATAGCGAGGAGTTTGCCAGCGATGATCCGTTGTACAATGCGATGCCAATGCGACAGGTTCCGGGGGGTTGGGAATTTGAGGCGATCGGGACAGGATTTCAGGGGACTTATCGCATTGAGCTAGAGCAAATCCCAGAAGTCGGAACGGCACATTCGTTCGCCTAGAAAAATACGACGATAAAACAGCGATCGAACCGGAAATTTTGGCTCGATCGCTGTTCAAATTGAATCGATTATTTGCCGATCACGTTTTCAACGGCGGATTCTGCCTTTTCAAGTAGATTGGCTTTATCAGGGTTCTCTTTTTTGAAAATCTTCAAATCTTTGTCGTATTCTTTCTCCAAACCATTTGGGTCTTTTGCCGCTTCGACTGCTTTTTCGTAAGCTTCTGCTCGGTTGGAGTATTTTTCACCATCCGGGCTGATGACCGCTTCGCTTCCGGGTGGTTGAGTCGAGACTTCGGCGTAAGCAGGGGCAAAGAAGCCTGTCCATCCCATCAAACCGATCAGCATCACCGCAAAGACGCGCGCCATTAGAGATTTCATATAAAAGTCCTCCAGTAGAATAATGATTTTGTGTCCGAGGCAATCTTACGGGATTTGCGATCGTCTCTCCGTCTACCACAGGATAGAAGGCAGGAAGTCAAAAGGTCAGAAAAAACTGATTGATCGTGCTCAAACCAACGTTCCGCGCGTGACTCCAAGCTGATTTTGAAGCTTCAAATCCCGCCAAAGCTGTACGCCTGTGATTTCTCCATTTAAGAGTTGACGGTAGCGATCGAGGGTTTGCTGAATTTGCTGGCTCGATTCATTCAAAAATTCGATTCTGAAACGTTGTGCGCCACATTGTAATAAGTGATGTAGAAATTCTGCTCCGGTTTGCGCGGTTCCATTAAATACTGTATTGCGACAGCCTGCATCCGCGTGTAAAATATGTTCGATTCCGGCGCGATCGCGCAGTTTAACTTCGTGCTGTTCACAAGGTCGCCCGCAGTTTGTAAAATCTGTGCCATCCGATAGAAACGCGCAGAATACACAGTGTTCCATGTGAAACATTGGTATGTGTTGGTGGATCGTGATCTCAAACCAATCGGCAGGACAGCTTTTCACTAAATCGGTGAGTTGTCCAACATTGAGATCATACGAAGCGGTGAGGTGTTCTAAACCGAGTTGTTTGAAATAGTCAGCGGTGATGGCGTTCGCGATATTGAGCGAGAAATCTCCGATTTTGCGATCGTGTTCAAAAAACTTCAAATGATCATAGTTGCGGATTAGATAACCATCCGCATTCGATTTGCGAACCTGTTCTAAAATCCATTGCTCACCTGGCTTTGTAACGCGCGGCGGCGCAACCCAAATTTCGGCATCTGAAGACTGTCGCGTCAGTTCAACCGCTTGACGATAAGCGCGGGGATCTTCAAATTCGCAGTAAACGGTTTGAATTCCCGATTTCAGTGTAGTTTCAAGCTGCTCAAGCTTGCGAATCAAAACGACTAACTCTGGCGGCTGAGATTGTGAGGTCGCCTCAGGGAGCAAATCAATTTGCGATCGCGTTTGATCAAGCTGCCATTGTTTCGGTTGAATACGGAGTTGTTCCAATCGATCGACGATTTCCCGTCGCATTCGATTTAATTCGCTCACTGGAATCATTGCCGCATCCTGCAAATGATTCTCTAACTTTCCTAACTTAAACGGCGTGTTCCCTAGTCGTCCAAACTGTTCTTGTAATCGATCGGCGGTCAAAGGCTTTGAATGTGCCTCAATCAGCGGCATTTCGGATTCAGTTCGGGCAATGTGTCCTGCCGCATCTCTGGCGATCGCGGTTAAGACCTGTCCAATTTCACCGTGAATTTCAATGTCAATCGATCGCTGAAATTTCGGTTGATCGCCTGCATACGTTTGGCGAATTTGTCGATCGAGATCTGGATCGCTGGTTTTCCAGACCAAATCACCGATATCAATCCGATGCAGGTTTAATTGATCGCGTCCAAAGGTCAGAATGGTTTTACCGCTTTGTCGATCAACGGCGTAAATTCTGCCGCCTTCTTCTTTGGCTTCTGGATGTCCCGCATCGAACACAACGCCGTCGCCCGGTTTTACTGGAGCTTTTGTGACGATCGAAACTTGGTCGCGACGAACATCAATCACTTCGCCCAAATAGACACCGCGCTTTTTGCCGAACCGGGCGTGAACTAATTCCTGATTATTAATTCCTTCAAACCATCCGGTATGTAAACCCCGTGAAAATGCCATTTCTAATTGATATCGTTCAGCATTCACGTTGGTAATCGCTCGATCGAGTGCATTCCGGTAAACTCTCGTGACATTCGCAACATATTCTGGGGACTTCAATCGCCCTTCAATTTTGAGGCAAGTGACTCCCGATCGCACCAGTTCCGGCAGCACATCCAACCCTGCCAAATCCTGCGGACTGAGCAAATATCGTCGATCGCCCAACTCGACTACGCGCCCATCTGACAGCAATTCATACGGCATTCGACACGCTTGGGCACACTCTCCCCGATTCGCCGATCGTCCTCCCAAAGCTTCACTCGTCAAACATTGCCCCGAATACGCAACACACAGCGCCCCATGCACAAAGACTTCGATCGGTAGCGCGATATCCTTTTCGTTTAGCTGCTGCTGGATCTTATTAATTTCTTTGATCGAGCATTCCCGCGCCAAAACCACTAGCTGACAGCCCAGCGATTTGGCAAACTCGACTCCCGCCGCGCTTGTTACCGTCATCTGAGTCGAACCATGAATCGGAAAATCAGGCGACAAATGGCGAATCAAGCGACAAATCCCGATGTCTTGGACAATCACCGCATCAACACCCGCAGTGATAATCGATCGCAGATATTGTTCGACTTCAGGTAATTCATTTTGAAAGATTAACGTATTCAGCGTGACGTACCCTTTCGCGCCGCGCCAGTGTAAAAATTCCATTAGCTCCGGCAGATCCGATTCTGTAAAATTCTCTGCCCTCATCCGAGCATTAAACCGCTCCAGTCCGAAGTAAATTGCATCTGCGCCATTCTCGATCGCAGCTTTGGCACAGTCCCAATTTCCCGCAGGTGCAAGCAGTTCTGGAGTGTTCATAACAGGATTGATCGAATACAGAATTGAGAGAACAAAGTGCGATCGTAGCAGGTTGCCTACAAAACCGGGGCAAATAATCGCGTGGTTCGTGTAACCAATTTGAACCAAAGGGATTGTTTCTGATAGTCCGAAGATTCAACTAAACGACAAAGTTTCAAATCATCTTGCAGCATTTTTTCAACCGATTGGACAAATGCCTGATGAATCACAAATACCGTCACTTCAAAATTGAGATGAAACGATCGATTGTCCAAATTGACGGTTCCGACACCTGCGATCGAGTCATCTACTAAAATCACTTTTTGGTGCATAAATCCGGGTTGATAACGATAGAGTTTCACCCCTGCGGTTAGCATTTCGGTGTAGTAAGAAAACGCGCAGTAGTAAACCATGAAATGATCCGCCCGATTCGGCAGCAAAATTCGCACATCAACCCCGCGAATCGCGGCTAATTTTAATGCGGTCGCGATCGAATCATCCGGCACAAAATACGGACTTGCAATCCAAAGCCGCTGCTTCGCTTGATTGATCACGTCCACAAACAGCAACGTACAAGACGGAACGTGATCAGCCGGACCCGTTGAAAAGACCAGCGCCGTCTGCTGGTATTCCGGTTTTGGATCAATGTTCCATTGGACTTCAGGGAGCTTGCGCGTTGCCCAGAACCAATCGCCTAAAAAGCATCCCTGCAAGGACTTCACTGCTGTTCCCTGCACTTGCATATGCGTGTCGCGCCACGGACTTAAAGGAGGTTTGTAGCCTAAATATTCGTCCGCAATGTTCAGCCCCCCGACAAAC